>CANQXV010000020.1 GCA_947627895.1 uncultured Bacilli bacterium | reverse complement strand
AAGTAATCGAATTAGTAATAATTTTTAAGCCTAAAATAAACATCATAAAACTGATAAATAAAGAATAAATATATTCTGCTTTCCCATGACCTAAATTATGGTCTTCATCACTAGGACGACTCGCAATATGATTACCAATAAACGACATAAAAGATGATAAAATATCACTTAAACTATTTAAAGCATCGGCAATCATGGCTTGACTATGCGTAAAAAAGCCCACAATCCCTTTAATTACAAACAAAAAGAAATTGCCTAGTATTCCTAAAATACTGGCTTTTTTCATTTTTTGATATCTTTTATTCATTCGTTAACGACTAGCCCCTTTTCTTTCGGTACTTATTTCCCGATTTTGATATAAATTAATAACTAATTTATTTATTTCCATTTCTAAAATACTTAATTTTTTAAAGTATTTTTCTAACATGGCTTTTTCTATTTTTTGATTATATTTATAAACAAAAATTTGTTTTAACCTTTGAATTTCAGAATATGCAAGTAAAGTATTACTGGCATCATCATCGCCACCTTCATTTAAAATACCATAGATATAAGCCACAATCTTTTGATATTCTTTTTCAATTTTTTGTTTATAAATATCATCTTGTAATTTTTTATCGGCAACAACTACTCTTTTTACATTGGCATACTTGGCATTTTTAGGTGCAAATTCATAACCGGTTGGTTCTTGATAATTAACTTTAGCTTTTTTAATACTTACTTTTTTAATAATATAATTACTCATAGGTCATTTCCTCAAATCGGGTCTATTTTCTTTAGTAGCCCGCATTCTTTCTTGTTCCCGATATTCTTGTATTTTTTTATGGTCCCCACTTAAGAGGACATCTGGTACTTTTAAGCCTCGATATTCCCGAGGTTTAGTATAATTAGGATAATCTAGTAAGTCATTATTAAATGATTCACTATCTAGGCTTTCTTCATTAATAACCCCTGGAATTAATCTGGTTATGGCATCAACAACAGCCATCGCGGGAACCTCACCACCAGTTAGAATATAATCACCAATACTTAATTCTAAATCCACGAGCGTTTTTATTCTTTCGTCAAATCCTTCATAATGACCGCATATTAATATTATATGCTTCTTTTTACTTATTTCTTGGGCCATAGCTTGATTAAATTTTTTACCACCAGGGGTTAGCATGATGACATAGGCATCATCCATTCTGATTTTATCTAAACATTCAAAAATAGGTTCACACCGAAGGAGCATCCCTGGACCACCACCATAAGGAGTATCATCAACTTGCCCATTATTAAGAGGCGAAAATTCGCGAAAATTAATAATATTTACCTCAAGTTTTCCTTTGGTAATAGCTCTTTTAATAATTGATTCTTCTAAAAAACCTGTGAAAAGATTAGGAAATAAGGTTAAAATATCAATTTTCATAATTACCTCACTTGTCTCATTATTATACTACAAACTCATTAGTTTTTAAACTATTAAATTACGAGCATTTCGCGTTACAATCTCCCTACTTTCCCGATTAAAAGCAACAATATATTCGGGAATTATTGGTATTAAAAATTCTTTTTCGTCCTTCACTTTTAAATAATCATACACTTTACCTAAAACAATATCTGTAACCTCACCTAAAATAACGCCATCTTCCCTTACTTTAGCGCCCACTAATTCCGCATATAAAAATTCATTACTAGCAAGATTTAAATCACTTAACTTAACATATATATTTTGCTTTAATATATCATTAATTAAATTAATATCATCATAATCTTTAAATCCAAGGATAATAAATTTATTAGTTTCTTGATAAGAAGAAATTGTATAGGCTTTTCTACTTTTTCCTAGATAAAGCGTATTTCCTACTTTAAAAACTTTTTCTTTTAAATTAGTTTCACTTATAACTTTAACTTTACCATTTATACCATGAAAAGTATTAATGTATCCCACATAAAGATAATCATTCATGATAGGCCTCATACATTAAAATACTACCAGCGATGGCGGCATTTAAGCTTTCACAATTACTCATCATCGGTATTTTGATAAATTCATCGCAAAGATTGCGCACACTATCACTCATCCCATTACCTTCATTACCAATTACAATAGCTATCTTCTTTTCCGGTAAAATCTCTTTAAAAGGTTTACCCTTTACCACATCGGTTCCAATAATTTTATAACCTTTACCCTTTATTTCAGGCAAAAATTCACTTAAATTTCTTCTTAAAATATTAGTTTTAAAAATCATACCTTCACTTGCTCTAATTACTTTATCATTATATAAATCTACGGAGTCATCACTCAAAATAATGGTTTCAAAATTAAAAGCCACACTACTACGAATAAGAGTTCCTAAATTACCAGGGTCTTGCAGGCCATCTAAAACTAAAATATTGCCTTTAATTTCGGCCTCAGGCAAAAAAGCACAAACCGCGGCAATATCACTAATACTTTTTTGCGAACTTATTTTTTGCATTATTTCCTTCGTAACAAAATAATCAGCGTTTTTATTCTTAGTACTTATTGTTTCTTTTACAATACCTAAACTTAAGGCTTCATCTACTAAATGATTTCCTTCAATAAGAAAAACGCGATCTAAATCCCGTTGTTTTTTTTGTTTTAATGAAACCCAATATTTAACTTTATTATTTTGTAAACTCGTTATTTCCATTTTAATTCCTTAAACTTTTTCTTATTTCTTTATAATTAGGACAAGCTTGTTTTACTAAAGTCCAAAAATCCTTACTATGATTTGGTTCAAAAAAATGACATAATTCATGAATAATTACATAATCAATTGCACTAATATCATGTTTAATTAATTCCGTATTTAAAGTTATAATTTTCTTTCTTGTATCATTTACACCCCATCTTGTTGTCATTTTTCTGGTTCTTAAAGTAAATTCTGGTAAATGACTAAAACATTTTTTAGCTAGCTCTACTTCCTCATTAAAAACCCTTAACATTTCTTTATTTAAATAACTATCTAATGCTTGATATGATGGTGCCACCACATTTTTATCTTGAAAACTAACCTCCGTTGCCTCTTCATCAATTACAATATAATATTTCCGCCCTAATATCTTAAACTTTTTATCATCATTAACTTTATCTTCTCTACTTTGATACATTTTAAAAATTGAAGTTTCATTTTCTTTAATTAATTCTTCAATTTTTCTTTGACTTACATACATAGGTGCAGAAATATAAAGTTTTAAATCATCTTTAAAACGAAAATAAATATTTTTATTGTTTTTTCTTATAATTTCATATTCTACTTCGGTACCATCTTGAAAAGTATAAATCATTTTTTAAGTAAATCGCGAATTTCTTCAAGAGTTTTTAATTCTGGAGTTTTTTCTGGTTCTTTTGGTTTTTCTTCTTCCTTTTTATGATGGGTTAATTTATTAACAAATTTTACTACTAAGAATAAACAAAATGCCACAATTAAAAAGTCAATAACACTTTGAATAAATGCCCCATACATAATTTGAGTATCTTTAAAAGTAATTGCTAAGTTTGAAAAATCAACACCACCTAAAATAAGTCCAATAATAGGAGTAAAAATATTATTAACTAATGATGTAATAATTGCTGAAAAAGCACCCCCAACAATAACCCCAACTGCCATATCTAAAACATTACCTCTGGCAATAAATTTTTTAAATTCTTTAAACATTTTTAATTCACCTTCCTACCTATTATTTTAACAAAAAAGAGTCAAAAAAGAAACCTTTAAAATAAAGATTTCTTTAGGGTTTACCAAGATAATCGATATGGGTTTGTTTCTGTTCCTTTTCCTGAGGCAATCTCTGTGCTAGACTTCAGATAGAAGGATGGGCGAACCCTATAGTCGCTGTAGTACGAACCATCGCTAATATAACCATCGCAGTCCACAAAGAACACACCATCCCATACTGCATAACGCGTAATTGTCCATTCATATTGACCAATAGACATCCAATTGTTATCTGCTACTTCAGTATAATAATATAATTCTTTACTTTTCCATGCTTCTTGATATGCTGCATATCCAAAGTCACTTACATACATTAATCCTATCTTTGCTTTATATGTTTTATCTTTTGTTTCGTCATAACCCCCTTCTGTTCCTCCATTTGGGTTTGTTATTTCATTTTGATAAACTGTGGCTACTGTTTTATATGATATATTATTTATTATATTCCCCGCTGTTATCCATTCATGTTCTGCTATTTGACTCGTTATTCCTGTCTTTTGGTCTTCTAATGTCGTTAAAAATGTTCCATTTAAGTTTTCTGTATTTAAGTTACTATCTTTCCATAAGTTTGTATTGGTATAAAGCAAATCTTTAGAAGTTCCTTTACTAGAGTTCCAGTAATAATATGTTCCCCTTTTATGTGCTCCGGCTTCTCCTAATTGAGTTGATGTCGCTACACTTGCTTTGATTAATTTCATTTCATAGTCATTATATTTATTTTTAAATAATCCTATGATTCTATATAAATCTTCATTTGATGTACATTCTTGTGAAGCATCTTCTGTTACTTCTTCATTATCTAAGCATACATAGTTATGTACATCATCACTTTTTCCACTATATCTGTAGGAATTATCTCCTGCTTCTTGGTCACTTTCACTATCTGTTGATATTCCATCATGAAGAAATAATGTTTTTGTTTTTGCATCTTTTATGTCATCCGCTAATAATTTAGTTATATTTTTTTCATATGTTGGAACATATTCTTCTTGTTGGATTATTACTTTTCCACTTACTTGTTTTCCGGTATTCATTTCTTGGTCTGTTGATAAGTTTATAAATGTTAGTGTTATTTCCCATTCATCTATAGTTGGTTTTGGTTGAGTTTCTAAATCGCTTGGTGCTTCCACTTTTATTTCCTCTTTACTTGCTATCTTTATTATTCCACCTTTTTCCGTTATATCATATCCATTTATTGTTGTTGGTTGGCCTTCTCCTTCGACGGCTTTTATTACTATTCCTTCTTGATATTTTAAGTCTAAATCTGTTATAGTTTTAACTTCATCACCATTCTTTTTAACAGTTAAAATTAATTCAGGTACTGGTGTTGTATATGTTGCTATATCGTTTTCTCCTAATGGTACTTGTTTTACTTCTCCCGTTGCATTTTTATAACTTGAATATTGCAATTCATTTGTATCTATATGTAAGTATACATTATAACTTTCTGTTACCTCTCTTGTTGTGCTATTTGCTTTTAATTCTACTTTTCCTGTTACTCCATCGGCTATACTTTCTGCATTTTCTTTAAAGTTTTCTGATGTTGCATTTATTGTTATTGCTGATGTAGAATCATCATCAATCACATGTTCTATATCTTTACCAGCATCAATATCATCCATACTAAATGTTAAGGAATCTGTTGTTCCTGTTTGGGCATTTACATCTATATGTTGGCCATCTCCTGTTTGTGCTTGGAAGAAGGCATATGTTGCTCCAGCCACTACTATTAATAATGTTAATACTCCTATTGCCATTAATATTAAACTTTTTCTTTTACCTTGATTATTTTTCATCTTTTTCCTCCATCAAATACCCTGTATTCTCCCTAATTATATATATATATATATATATTCAATGCCTTTTTGCAATTTTGACAAAAAGTAGACATAAAAATAACTCCCTTAAGGAGCTATTTATTGCATTAATTGTTTTAATTTTTTGATGACCTTTTTTTCAATTCTAGAAATATATGATTGGGATATTCCTAACATTTCGGCGACTTCTTTTTGCGTATATTCTTT
Organism: uncultured Bacilli bacterium; assembly: GCA_947627895.1. Taxonomy (GTDB): domain Bacteria; phylum Bacillota_I; class Bacilli_A; order RF39; family UBA660; genus Onthocola_B. The sequence goes on along the minus strand of CANQXV010000020.1, from coordinate 13,497 downwards.
AGTATTATTTAAGCCATATCTTAATGTCATTATTTGTTTATCACGTTCATTTAAAGTAGCTATTTCTTTGGCTAAATATTCTTTATCAATATGTTTTTCATACATATTTGGAACTAAGTCGGCATCGGTTCCTAGTATATCTTCTAAATGTAATTCATTACCTTCAGCATCATAATTTAAAGTTTCTTCTAAAGATACTTCTGTTTTGCGTTTTTTATTCTTTCTTAGAAACATTAATATTTCATTACTAATACATCTAGAGGCATAAGTTGCTAGTTTAATATTTTTATCAATTTTATAAGTATTGATACCTTTAATTAAACCAATGGAACCAATTGAAACTAAATCTTCAATATCATAAGTAGTATTTTCGTACTTTTTAGCTAAAAATACTACTAATCTAAGATTATGTTCAATTAAGATATTTCTGGCTTCAATATCACCTTGTTGGGCTAAAATTAAATATTTAGTTTCTTCTTCCCGACTTAATGGTGGTGGTAATTTATCAGTTGCTCCCACGAAGAAAACATCTTGATATTTCTTTTTTAAAAGTAAAATTATTTTTCGAAACATATTTCCTCCAACAAATGATTATTAAGTAGACAATTTACCCCTTCAATATTAAATTTATCTTCGGCAATGCCCACCAAATAATTTTTAAAACGCTGATGATTAACCTCGATGTAATTAATTGCAAAACACTCCACTAAACCTCTTTTATTTAAGGCTCGAAATGGTACATAAATAGGTAATCCTTCGGGTTTAAAAAAACATTTTTCCACCAATATTATGTACTTATTAGTAAGCGGATCTTTTAATTTATTCCCGGAATCTAAAAATCCCTTACAATTAATTTCTTTATTATTTTTTAAAACAATTTTAACCTCAAAAGTATAATTATATAGTTTCCTATATCTTTTATTTTGATAGATATAAGCACCTAGTATTAAAGGAGCAATTATTATTAATACGATATAATTAATACTTAAACCTTCGTGGAAGAAAACTAAACCGACATTTTTATAACTTAGTTCCACATTTAAATAATAAAGAAAACCACCTAAAATAACACTACACATATAAAGATAAAAAATATTATTAAAGGTATACTTAATATCTTTATAACCAAAAGCAATTAAGACCATCAAAATACTAGTAATGATTTTTAACCCAAATAAGAGATATTGATTTAAAGGAATAAACAAAATGCCTAAAGAAAGAGCTCCCAGAAAGGAGGAAAAAAGAACTCTTTTAATTTTACTATGTCTTTTTAAAGTAATATCAACCGTTAATAAAAGTAAAAAGTCATAAGCAAAATTAAGGAGAAAAACAATATCTACATAAATGGTCATTACCATCACCATTTAAAATGTAACATATTATTATTAATTAATTTGTCGAAATAAGTATACATTTCCAAGATTTGCCAATAATATAATTGGTGAGGTAAATGCAAAAAATAATTAACCGAATCAAAAAAGAATTTAGTTTAAATCCGGACCTTAATATCAAGGAAATAAAATTAAATTTCTGGCAAACGATTTATATTGTTTTTTTAGAAACTTTATCGGGTAGTGATAAAGTTAATGATTATGTTTTAAAACCTTTAGTAAATCATGATAATCAAAAACAAATAACGAAGAAAAATTTAAATAATTTTCTGGCGGGTCCCAATCAGGTAACAGTTAAAAATGAAGATGAAATAGAATTTTACTTAACTAATGGTTTTACCATTATTATTTTAGATGATTTAATTTATGCCATTGAAACCAAAGCTGATTTAACAAGGAGTATTGCGCCAAATGAGGTGCAAACGGCTATCAATGGACCTAAAGATGCTTTCACAGAAAATTATCAAGTTAATATTGGTTTAATTAAAAGAAGAATTAAGTCTCATCATTTAAAAATTGAAAATAGTTTTATTGGCCGTGTTACTAATACTAGTATTGGGGTTTTATATATTGATAATATTGCTGATAAAAGAATTGTTAATGAGGTAATAAAAAGAATTAGAAAAATTGATATTGATGGCATAATTGATTCAAGTAGTATTGCTTTTTTAATCGATGATGAAAATAAAAGTATTTTTCCAACCGTTAAATATAGTGAAAGACCTGATGATGCGGTAATTGAACTTATGCGGGGAAAAATTGTTATTGTTGTCGATACCTCCCCTTTTGTTTTAATTCTTCCCGCCTTTTTTATTGATTTTCTAAATCCTATTAGTGATAATTATACGAAAAGTAATAATATTAATTTTTTAAAAATTTTAAGAGTAATTATTTTCTTTTTAGGAATCATTACCCCCGCTTTCTTTAATGCCCTCCTTTGTTATAATCCGGAATCTATTCCTATGGATTTACTAATTAATTTTGCTATTCAACGGGAAGGTGTTCCTTTTCCTTTAATCGTAGAAACTATTCTAATGTTAATTGTCTGTGATATTTTAAAAGAAAGTGACTTACGTTTTCCTTCGTCCTTTGGTTCGTCTATTTCCATTCTAGGCGCCATTATTTTAGGTCAAGCCTCAGTTGAAGCCGGACTCGTTTCCCCAATCATTATTATTGTGGTGGCTATTACTTTTATTGCTTCACTTACCTTCACCGATTTAGAAATTGCCAATGCCATGCGGGTATTTACTTATATCTTCTTATTTAGTTCCGCCATCTTTGGCTTATATGGCTTATTTCTAGCATTCATCTTCTTCTTAATTTATATTTGTAGTATTGATACCTTCAATAAACCTTACTTTTTCCCAATTGCGCCATTTAATAAAACGTATTTTGATAATACTGTCATTAAAAAGTCTTTAAAAAAAGACCGACGTCGAAGTAAGATTTTATCTTCCAATAAAGTAAAACGAGGAGAAAACTTATGAAAAAAATATTATTACTGGGTTTATTAATTTTAACTTTGGGTGGATGTTATGATTATTATGAGTTAAATGAACTAGCAATAGTTGTAGGAATTGGAATTGATTATCAAGATGAAGAATATATCATTACCTATGAGGTAATTAGTAATAATGTCGATAAAGAAAGTGCTGATACTAAATCATATACGGTTACTATGCAAAGTAAAAGTTTTCCCGTAGCCCTTGATTTAACCTCGGATGCTATTACTAAAAGAGCTTATTTTTCCCATGCTGATTTATTAGTTTTAAGTAAGTCGGTGGCTAAAAATCATATTGAAGATATCTTAGATTATCTGCTTCGTAACAATAATATACGAGAAACTTTAAATGTCGTAATAACGGATACCCCAGAGCAACTTTTAAGTGCGACGAGTGAGAATCTCGCCGTCGTAAGTAAAACGGTAAATGATGCCATTGATGCCGATAAGTACAGTGGAAGTTATGCTGTCAAAAAGAAATTTATAACTATGGCGCAAGAAATACTTACCTTTGGTGAAGATGCGGCCATTACTATAGTTGATATTGATAACGATAAAATTATAATGGAAGGTTTAGCCCTTTTTAAAGATTATAAAATGGTTGATACTCTTGCTAAAGAAAATATACCCTATTTTAATCTTTTAAAAGGTGAAACTAATGATGTTGTCCTTGAACATGACTTTGATGGTAAATTATTTTCTTCTTCTATTTATAAAAGCGATATTGGACTTAGTATGAAAGATAATACCATCGAAATATCCGGTGATGTTTATGCCCAAGTTTTGGCAAATGAGGTAGAGTTTAATTTAAAAAAGCCTAGCGATATCAAAACAATTGAGGAAACACTTACTAAAGTTTTAAATGAAAAATTGACTAAGTTCATAGAAACCTTACAAACTAAAGAAAGTGATATTCTCTATCTTGGTCAAAACTATTATAATCACAAGCGAATTAAAGATAAAATGCTTTGGACAAAAGTTAAAGTAAAATCTAATGTTAATTTTAATATTAGTAAAAAAGGAATAATATATGAGGTGGAACATGCTTACTAAAAATCAAAATAGATCTCTAAGTTTTTTCTTAAGTCGGGCCCTTTTTCTAGGTGGCGGGGTATCTAATATCTTTGCATTAACCGGTAATGATGCTTGGATTAGTGCTTCATTAGGTCTTTTCTTAGGTATTATCATTATTATGGTTATTAATTACTTTTCGAAAAAGATAAATGGTACCTTAAATCAATTTTTAAGTCAAAAATGTTTTAGTTCTTATTTTCTAAAATTCCTTTTCTTTAGTTTTTATACCCTTATTCTTTTTATTGGTATTCTTAGTTTATCAACTTTAGTTTCCTCATATTATTTAACGCATACACCCTCTGTACTGATTTGTGCTCCCATTATTTTACTTTTAATTTATATTACTAATAAAGGTTTAAAATGTGTAGGTCGCGTGGGTCAAATATTATTTCCCATTTGTTTAATCGTAACTATTGGTAAAGTTTTTCTTTTAATGGAAACAGCTAACCTTAATTTCTTTTTACCGATTTATACGGCTCCTGCCTTAAACATTATGTTAGGCGCTTTAATTTTCGCCGTCCTTTCCGCTTGTCCTTTTTTACTTTTAATTGAAGAAAAGGTAACTTTAAAACAAAATATTTTTAATTATTTAATTGGTACTTTATCGGGCCTTCTAGTAATTGTTAATATTACGAGTGTTTTAGGTGATGCTTTAGTTCGGATGTTTAGTTTTCCCGAATATGCGATATTAAGAAAAATTGAATTTTTTAGATTTTTTGAAAATGTTGAAAACATAATTGCTTTTATTTGGCTTGCCGATTTATTTATAATTATGGCTACAACTATGAATAGATTAAAAGACTTATTTAAAAATAATAATAATAAAATACCTTATCTTTATTTAATTATTATTGCTCTTTTTATAACCCTTTATATTGAAAATCATTTTGAATGGATTATGTTTATTTATAATACCTTTATCTATGGATTTATTTTCCTTTTACTTTTAATCTTCATCTTTTTATTTTTTAAAACTTTAAAAGAGGAAAAAAAGCAATAATCATTTGACAATAAAGCCATAAAATGGTATAGTTTTAATGTTAGAAAAAAGGAGGGAATATTTATGGCTACAAAGATTACTACTAAAAAACCTTTAACCGGGAATAGAAGAAGTCATGCACAAAATGCTACCAAAATGAAACAAAAACCAAATCTACAAAAGAAGACTATTAATGGAGAAAAAGTAATATTAAGTGCTAGAGAAGCTAGAACAATTAATAAAAGTAAAAAAGCTGCTTAAAAAAAGCAACTTTTTTTTGAATAATTATTTAAAAAAATGGTTATGATATAACTATCAAAGTAAATATTTACTTTGATAATGAATATGACGAGGTCGAATACGCCTCGTCTTTTTTTAGATAATAACGAATTTATCGTTACTTACATCAATTAAAAATTCTTGATTTTGATGGATATCATTTTGAATTAGTTCTTCCGCGATTAAAGTTTCAATATTTTTAGTAACATATCTTTTAATAGGCCGAGCCCCAAATTCCACATTATAGGCTTCGGCTAGAATTTTAGCCCGAGCGCGTTTCGATAAATTAATTTTGATATTATGAACTTCTAAGCGATGTTCAATTTCTTTAACTATTTTGGTTAAGATATCATTTATGGTATCTTCATCAAGTGGTTTAAAGATTAATATTTCATCAATCCGGTTAATAAATTCGGGCCGGAATGTTTCTCTTAATTTGGCCATAATTAAGTCTTTGGCATCCCGTGGTTGTTCTAATATTAATTCACTACCTAAATTACTAGTCATGATAATAATCGTATTTTTAAAATCAACGGTTCGACCTTGACTATCGGTAAGCCGGCCATCATCCAGGATTTGTAATAAAATATTTAAAACATCCCGATGGGCTTTTTCAATTTCATCAAATAAAACAATGCTATATGGGTTGCGTCTTACGGCTTCCGTTAAAGTTCCCCCTTCATCATAACCAACATATCCAGGAGGCGCCCCTACTAATCTTGAAACATTGAAAGCTTCCATATATTCACTACAATCAATTCGAATCATATGGCGTTCATCATCAAATAATTCATAGGCAAGACTTCGAGCAACTTCGGTCTTTCCAACCCCCGTTGGGCCTAAAAAGATGAAAGAACCAATAGGACGGTTTGGATCCTTAATGCCACTTCGAGCTCGAATGATAGCCTCACTAACATTAGTTAAAACTTCATCTTGGCCCATTACCCGTTGTTTTAGTCTTTCGGATAAATTAAGTAATTTTTCTTTCTCACTACTTACGAGTTTAGCAACGGGAATATTAGTCCACCTTGAGATAATTTCGGCAACACTTTCTTCACTAACCTCATCACTTAAAATAGCATTTTGAGCATTTTGTTGTAGTTCCGAAAGTTCCTTTTGTAAATCAGGAATTACGCCATGTCTTAAGCGCGCCGATGTCTCTAAATCATAATTATTTTCCGCTGTTTCTAAATCAAAACGCGCTTTTTCTAATTCTTCTTTCTTTTTGTTTATTTGGTCCTTTTCTTCTTTTTCTGCTTGCCATTTAGTTTTTAAAATTTGTTCTTCTTCTTTTAAACTTTCTAATTCTTGGGCTATTTTTTCTTTTCTTGCTAAAGATAAATCATCTTTTTCTTTCTTTAAGGCTTGTGCCTCAATTTCTAAACTCATTATTCTTCTAGTTAACTCATCTATTTCGACAGGAACAGAATCTAGTTGCATTTTGATGGTAGCACAGGCTTCATCAATTAAGTCAATCGCTTTATCTGGTAGAAAACGATCTGTAATATACCTATTAGAAAGAGTTGCTGCAGCTATTAAAGCACTATCTTTAATACTAACACCATGAAATATTTCAAAGCGTTCTTTTAAACCTCTTAAAATAGTAATCGTATCTTCCACCGTCGGTTCTTTAACTAAAACTTTTTGGAATCTTCGCTCTAAAGCTCCATCTTTTTCAATATATTTACGATATTCATTTAAAGTAGTAGCTCCGATCACGTGAACCTCACCTCTAGCAAGCATTGGTTTTAACATATTAGATACGTCCATTGCACCTTCGGCCCCAGAACCTACAATCATATGAATTTCATCAATAAACATAATAATATTTCCATCAGAATCTTTAATTTCTTTTAAGACAGCTTTTAGTCGCTCTTCAAATTCCCCACGATATTTAGCACCAGCCACTAAAGCACCTAAATCGAGTTCCCAAATTGTTTTATTTTTTAGGCTACTAGGAATATCATTTTTAATAATTCGTTGAGCAAGACCTTCGACAATGGCCGTTTTACCAACCCCCGGTTCTCCGATTAAAACGGGATTATTTTTGCTTTTTCGAGACAAAATTCTTATTACATTTCTAATTTCTTCATCTCGACCTATTACCGGATCAACTTTATTGTCTGCAACATTTTTGGTAATATCGCGACCATATTTTTCTAAAACATTTTTTAATTCGTCATTATTTTCCAAATTCATTATTGTCACTCCCTTTCAAATAATATTATAAGCCAAAATTAGCACTTGTCAAGTGCAAGTGCTAATTAATTAAAATTTACTTAATTATTTTACTTGTTGTAAGGTTTTAATTTGGTTAATATAGTCTTCATTTTGCCAAATATAAGAACCACTTACAACATAATCGGCATCTTTAACCTCTTTTACGGTTTCGTTATTAATACCACAGTCAATACCTATAATTAACCGCGGATTTATTTCTTTAACCCTTTTTATTTTTTGAGGGACTTCTTTTTGAAAAGGTTGATGACCTAAGCCAGGAGGTGCAGCCATTAGTAAAACTTGGTCTACTTCTTGCAAAATACTTATGTAATCACTAGGTGCTTCATCAGGATTTAAAACAATACTTATTTTACTATTTAAAGACCTAATCTTGGTAAAAGTTCTGGGAAAATCTTGAACGGTCTTAGGATGGATAGCAATTGCTGAAATATTGAGGCCTTGAAACATATCTAGATATTGCAAAGGATTTTCTACCATTAAATGAATATCTAAAGGTTTGGTAATGCCTTCGAATAATTTGATAATAGTTGCATCAAAATTTTTCTTAGGTACATAAACACCATCCCTTAAATCAACATGAATATATTCCGCGCATGAAGCATCAATTTTTAAAATGGCATCACGCGGATTATCGTGATCCAAAAAACTTACGGCTACTTTCATAAATCTCCTTTTTAAAACTTAAATAATTGTGATAACGACTAGCAAGTATCTTGCCTTCATTTACTTTTATTTTTATAGCACAATCATTTTCTTTATCGTGATTACAATCTTGATATTTACAATTTATACCTTTAAAATCCCGAAATGCGGATTTTAATTCTTCTAAGTCCATATTTAAATCCAAAGCTGAAAAACCAGGAGTATCAACAAAATAAATACCTTCAATATCATAAATTTCCGTGTGTCTAGTCGTATGAACTCCCCGGTTTAAGGCCGCACTTATGGGACTAGTAGCTAAATCTAATTCCGGACTTAATTTGTTTAAAAAAGTACTTTTACCGGCGCCTGACTGCCCTACTAAAGTTACTACCAAACCTTTTAATTTCTTTTTTAAAGTATTAATAAGTTTAGCCTCATTATTAAAATAAACTAAATAATCGAGGCTTTCATAGTATTTTTTAATATCTTCGGCTTGTTTCTTTTCTTCTTTATTGCATAAATCAACTTTAGAAAAAATAATTATGACATTAGAGCATTTATTTTCGACGGTTACTAAGATTTTATCAAGTAAATATAAATCTAAATCAGGATTCTTTAAACTAGCAATAATAATTGTATAAGCAATATTAGCAACTGGTGGCCTTTGTAATTCATTAATTCTCGGTAAAATATCCAAAATAATTAAATCGGTTGGTGAAAATTCAACTTTATCACCTACAAGAGGCTTAGAACCCAAAAGGCGAAATTTCCCCCTTGCTTCACATATATAATCATGTCCTAAAGCATTTACCGTATATTTATTACTAATATTTTTGGTAATTAAGCCTTGCATTATTCTAAGCCGCTACCCTTATTATCATCATCACCAACAGGTGTTTTATCACTTGGAGCCACAGCCACTTTAATTCTTAAAGTAGCACCAGATACAACCACTGAACCAGCACTTCTACTTTGATAAAAAATTGTTCCCGGGTCATAATCTGAGGTTTCCGCTTCTTCAACTTTTAAAGTTATCCCCATATCATCTGCGAAATCTTGGGCTTCCGCAAGAGTATAACCATCCGCTAAAAAGTCGGGATATTTATTATCTAGTTTGGGAATATATAAGGTAATATTATCGCCCATGGAAAGTTTAGTTCCGGCTTCCACATCTTGCTTAAAAATTATTCCTTCTTCATAATTATCTATTTCTTCCAGATTTATTTCTTCTCTTTCAATTGAAACCCGTAATCCTAATGCTTCAAGTTTACCTTTTATTTCGTTATAGTTTTCGCCCGTGTAATCTTCAATTTCAATTTGAGAGTCTCCACTGGAAACATATAATGTGACTTCAAAACCTTCTTTTCGAACGCTACCCGCAGCCGGATTAGTTTTAATTATTTCTCCTTCATTTACCATATCTGATGGTTGTTCAATTTGTTCATCCGCAACAACAAAGCCAGCATCCTGTAGTTCTTTTATCGCTTCCGTTACGGTTTTACCCATAACATCAGGAATTTCAATTTGTCTTGCTTTAGTCATATAAGGAACTAAAACAAAAATTGTCGTTACAATTAAAACAAGTCCTACAAAAATACTACCTAAAATAATAAGTAATTTATTTTGACTAACCATATCATCAGGGTTTATTTTCTTTGCGATAATTTCTTCACCTTCTTCTTTTTTCTTTTCTTCTGTCTTCTTTTCCTTCACGGTTTTTAATAACTTGGTATCATCATAATCATTTTCTGGATATCTAAATGATATTTTAAGTTCATTTTTTCGAGATTCATCTAAACATGTTTTTAAATCTTCATGCATTTCTCTCGCATCCGCATATCTATTTTTAGGATTTTTAGCTGTTGCTTTTAAAATAATATTTTCCACACTTTGCGGTATCTCTGGTATTTCATCCCTAATACTTGGCATTGGTTCTTTTAAATGTTTAAGCGCTATTTCAACCGCATTATCACCTTTAAAAGGAAGTTTACCACATAAAAGTTCATACATTAAAATTCCAATGGAATAAATATCACTTTGAAGGGTTGCACCTTTTCCTGAGGCTTGTTCCGGAGGAAGATAATGAACTGACCCCATGACACTATTTGTTTGCGTTAATTGGGTGGAATTCATGGCCATCGCAATTCCAAAGTCCGTGATTTTAATTAAACCATTTTCGAGTATCAAAATATTTTGAGGTTTAATATCTCTATGAATAATATAAGAGTCATGTGCAACACTAAGTCCATTTGTTATCTGTAAAACAATATCTATTACTTCCGGTAAAGTTAATTTACCCCGTTTTTTCAGTAAATTTTTTAAATGTTTGCCTTCAACATATTCCATGACAATGTAATATTCGCCATCATCTTCACCAACATCATAAACTTCCACAATATTGGGATTGGACAAACTAGAAGCAGATAAGGCCTCTCTTTGAAAACGTCGAACAAACTTTTCGTCATTAGCTAAATCGCCACGTAAAACTTTAACCGCGACATTGCGATCTAAAATAGTATCATATGCCAAATAAACATTAGCCATACCGCCTTCCCCAATACTTTTAATTATTTGGTAACGGTCACTAATCTTTTGCCCTTTCATTATCATTATAAGTCACCCGCTTCTCTTACTAAATAAGCAACTGATACATTATCATTGCCACCTCTAGCATTACATTTTTTGATTAATTTGATAACTTTTTCTTCAACTGTTAACTCATCTGTTAGTAAAACTTTTTCAATTTGTTCGTCCGTTAACATATTAGTTAAGCCATCGCTACATAAAAGAATCGCTTCACTTTCATTATCAACATCAAACATATCAACTTCGCATTTTTCGGCAGCTCCTAAAGCGCGCATTAAAACATTTTTCTTAGGATGATTTTTTGCTTCTTCTTCAGTTAAATTTCCTGCATCAACTAGCAAATTAACTAAAGTATGCGGTTTTGTTACTTTATGAAGTTTATTACTCTTCATAGCATACCCGGAAGAATCCCCAATATTACAGATGATAATAAATTCCCGGGTTATAATTGCAGCCACTAAAGTTGTTCCTAACCCTTTAGAGTTTTCATTTTTATCGCCATAAGCTATTATTTCCGCATTTATTTCATTAACATTATCTTTTAACCAATTAATAGCATCAAGTTTTGTTCCCACGGATGAACTTTCCGTAAATCTTTTGCCTAAATGAGCTACAGTAAGAGAAGATGCAACCTCACCCTTACGATGCCCTCCCATGCCATCGGCAACAATCATTAAATATTCATCATTATTATTTTTTAAGATTGTTACACTATCTTCATTATGGGTTCTAACTTGTCCCGTATCTGTTAAATAGAAACTTTTCGTATTAATCACTCTCGCTTCTCAACTGACCACATGCGGCCTTAATATTACCTCCAAATTCTTTACGAATGGTAACATTAATATTATTTTTCTTTAAAATGTTAAAGAATTTATCAATGCGTTCTTTACTACTTCTTTTAAATTCAATATGCGCCGTTTCATTGTAAGGAATTAAATTTACATAGGCATTCATACCTTTTAAAAGACGACATAGATTATAAGCATCTTCTTCTTTATCATTTACCATATTAAGCATAACATATTCTATCGTTAGTCGTCTATTAGTTTTTGCAATATATTGCTTTAGCACGTCAAGAAGAATGTCTAAATTATACACTTTGTTTACAGGCATAATTTTATTTCGTAATTCATTAGTTGGGGCATGCAAACTTATAGCTAAATTTACTTGCAAATTTAAATCCATAAATTCTTGTATTTTAGGTACTATACCACAGGTTGAAATCGTTATGTGTCTGGCGCCAATCGCTAGTCCCTTACTATCATTAATAATTCGAATAAAATTAATCACATTATCGTAATTATCGAAGGGTTCACCAATTCCCATCACGACTACATGACTTATTCTAGTTTTAATATATTCTTCAATTAAAATAATTTGCTCAACCATTTCATAAGTTTCCAAATTTCTCACCTTTTTAAGCCGACCGCTTTCACAAAAAGCGCAGCCCATATTACAACCAACTTGGGAAGAAACACAAATACTTAAACCATAATCATGTTCCATTAAAACAGCTTCAACTTTTTCCCCATCAAGCAGACGAAATAAAAATTTCTTAACTAAAGGGCCTTCTAGAACTTTTTCAATTTTTATAAATTCGATTTTAAAATCTTTTTCTAACGCCCTAATTAAATTTTTCCCCACATTCGAAAAATTAGCAAAATTATATTCATGTTTTTGATAAATCCATTCAAAAATTTGCGTTTGCTTAAACTTTTTTTCGCCTAAATTAAGAAGATACTCTTCTAACATTACTTTAGAATAATTCATTAAATTTTCCATGTCTAAATTATATCACGAAGTTTAGGGGATGTACAATCTCAATAAAAAAAGCATTTGCTAATACACAAATACTTTATTATTTTTCTTTCATTAACTGTTTTATTTGTTTAAGTGAAAGTTCTGTTGTTTCTTGGATAAACTTTAAAGGCATATGTTTATTTATTAAATTTTTAGCAAAACTTATTTGGGCATTTTTGTGTCCTTCTTTTCGTCCTTCTTTTCGTCCTTTGGCTAAACCTTCAGCTAAGCCTTCGGCTAATCCTTCTTCCCTATATTCAGCTTTTAAGGCTCGATCTAACCAAATACTTTCTTTTTCATAATCCCAATCATCCATTATTCCTTCTGGAACATTCATTCTTGCTACTGCTTCTTTATAAGCCATTATTATCTTATCTCCTTTCGTCTCTTTTATTAATTTGTCTAATTCTTCTAAATTTAAATCTTGCATTAAAAGGTACTTATATTTTTTACTTATCTTACTACCTTCTTCATACCATTTTGTCTTTAATAAATCCATATTTACTTCGATTATTTTAACATTCTTTAAGTATCTTTCATTATATTTACATTCATATAACTCATAGTTCCCTATTATGGGTTTATTTTTACTTAATCCATAACTTATATTTACTTGGTAGTACTCATAATTTTGATACTGCTGATATTCATCTCCTATTTTCATATAGTTTCCTAGTAATGATGCAAAATAATTAAAATTACGAAACTTTATTGTTTTACTACTGGCTGTATTTACTTCTATATTTATGACTTTACCTTCACAATTTAATATACAATCTAAGAATTTATTTTTATTCTTAACATGGTCTATTTTTATTTCTGATGGATGTTCGTTAATTATTTTTACATCACCTATTAAACTATTTAATACTTTTTTGATAAATAGATAATTATTGGTACCTAACATGATGCTTTTAAATACGCGATCGTATTTACATGTCCAAAATTTATGATCAACAGATGCAGTAGGCATATTCCCTCCTTTCACCCATATATATTAC
>CANQXV010000019.1 GCA_947627895.1 uncultured Bacilli bacterium | reverse complement strand
AATATCAATTGTATTTTTAGATAATATATTTATAATACTAATTATTTCATCATAACCCATTTTTTTGACGTTAGATAAATAAACATATTGATCATTATAAGGAACAAAGTTTCTATCTAAAAAAACTGTATTATTATATTTCATTGCTTCATTTTGAAAAGGAAGCATAATTAAATTACCATAACCACCTTTAGGCATAGTATCTTGATTGGGAAACATTCTATCAAAAGAATCTATTTTTAAATTATCGCGTATTTCCATTGTTTTTGATAATAATAAACTTCCCATTTTTCTAGCAGTCATGGCTTTTATGTTACTTTTAAAGAAAATCCATATATGAATTCCATGACCAGATCTACTTCTTTCAATAGAAATTGGCACATTATATTTATCACATACACTAGCAAAAGCAAGTACATCTTCTTTAATATTATTTTCATTTTTCTTATCATCAAAATCAAAAGCCAGAAAATAACAAGTTTCATCATCTAACATTGGGTAAATACCAATAGGAGTATTATTAAATAAATGATTTCTAATTACTTCTTTATCTATTGGCTTATCCATCCAATAATTACAATCTTTGCATTTTTTATGCATAGTTTTTAAACATACGTTTTTATTCCATTCGTTAGCGCACTTAGGTATATAATATTTTTTGCTTGGATCATTTTTATCAATAGAAAGATAAGGATATACATTATCTCTACCCTTGAAATAATCCATAAAAAGATTTACTTTATCTTCATTTGTAAAATTATTTTTTATTTGATTATCTAAACTGTTAAGAATATTCTTTAATTCATTAATTTCATTAAAAAGTTTTTTAGCTTCAATAGTTTTTCTGTTAATGGCCTCAATTATTTCATTTTTTTGCATAAAACGCTCCTCAAATTAATAAAGTTAACCTATTATATAACAAATTTATGCTTTTTTAAAGAGATTCAAAGAATAATCTTTTAATTATTTAATAATAAAAGATACTTGTATATTAACTCTTGTATTTACTTACCAAAATAGCCATTTCCTCTATTTTTGAATTTAACCGATACCTCCATGTCCGGCATCAATTACGACCTTTTTTGTTGCTCTTTCATTCATAGTTTATCACCTAATATAAGAAATGAAAAAAATGAAACTTTGTTCTGTATTTTTATTAATATAACAAAAATTAATATCCTAGTTATTTTAACAAATAATTAAAAAAGCAGTTTTAAACCTGCTTTCTAAAATCCTATATTTCAATATCAAATCCATTGTCTAAAATAAATTGCCTTAATAGATTTTGTGACTTTATAAATATTTCATATGGTTGTAATGATTTTTTTTCTATTTTTTCAAAAAAAGTTTTAGCTTTATCCATATCTACCATTTTTGCTAATTTTTCAAATCTTCCATAATCATTGATATTTTTACTAGTAACAACTTGATTCATCATATTTCTTAAATTATCCTCAGGATAACCTAAAATTTCAGAAAATTTATGAATTTGATCATCCTTTGCATTCTTTGCATACATATTTAAGTAATCTTGGAAGTTTTTATTTGGTTCAAGAGTTATATTTCCAGATTCAATATCATGTATAAATAAATTAGCATATTTTTGATATTCCTGTGATAGCATTGAAAAACTTTTATGTAAGTCATCCAATGTTTTCTTTAATTCCACTTCATTTACATGTTCTTGAGTTAATGTTTTAATATATTTATTAAATCTAGTATTCATATAATCAGAATCAATTTTACCTGTATCAACTTCGATTATAGTTGAATCAATTTTATATGGTATGGGATTGTCATCACCTGGACCCTTTGGAGGATTTTGAGCTTCAATATATCTTTGAAGTAATGCATTAAATGACTCTTTATCACAACCCACACTCACACAACAATTCAAGGAATTGCCAGTTGGAGTTTCAATATCTTTTTTAGAAACTCTAATTAATTCTGTTGTTTCATCTGTTAGTTCACCATTTGAATCTATAAAATATAAATTTTTATTCCATTTAAATCCTTGTATTCTGGCGGCATTTAAACATTTGTTAAATTCTTGAAATAATTTAACAAACTTAGCTTTCCCAGTTTTGTCTTCTGGTAATCGTTCAAAATTAACTATACCTGCAGCATTAAATAAATTTTTTATATCTACATATAGGACATTCATTTTATTTAAATTACCTGCAATTTTATCAACAAATATTCCATATGGTTTATCTCCAGAATATAGTTTTAAAGCTCTATCAATATTTCTTTTCATAGTATTTGTTTTTCTATAATACTTAATTATTCCAAAATTTTTCCCTTTTCCAAATACTCTATTAGTTCTCGAAAAAGCTTGAATAATATTTTGATAATCCAATACTTTATCTAAATATAAAGCATTTAACCATTTAGAATCATATCCTGTAAGCATTTGATCTACAACAATTAATAGATCTAATTGTTCATTTTGATTAATCATAGAATATTGTTTTTTATGGGCCAAACGGAACGAAATATCTTTTTTCATCTTACTATATGTAGGAATTGTAAATCTTTGTCCGTATAATTTATTATAATCATTAATTATTTCAACTAAACCATCTTCTTTAAATATTTCACCATCATTATTATCTATATTAGGATCAAACAAACAAGAAATATTTATATTAGCATTCTTTATTTTGAAAGCTCTATAATATTTTATAGCTTCAGAAATGCTACTTGTTGCAAAAATTCCCGAAAATACTCTTCCATAACTTAATTTATCCCAATTTTCTAAAATATTATCAACAACTTTTTCTCTATGTGAATCTTGTTGATATTGTGTCTTTGGAATATAATCTTCTATACCCTTTATATAATTCCCTCTGTCATCGATATATCCGGCCATAGGAGTATCATTAATGATATGAAAAAACTCTTCTTTTTTAGTTTCATCTTCCATAACTTCACTAATATTCGATGCTTTTACTTTATTTAATGCAACAGCTTCTTTTAAAGCATTATCAGAATACGTTTTAACCATACATGGATCAAAGCCAAGAACATTGCCATCTCTAATTCCATCTGCAATGCTATATCTATGCAATTCATCACCAAATATATCTGTAGTTGTATTTTCTTTAACTTTATTTTCACTAAAAATTGGTGTACCAGTAAATCCAAAGAATAATGCCTTAGGAAAAGTTTCTTTTATAGATATTAACATTTCACCAAATGTATCTCGATGACATTCATCTATAATAAATACCATTCTTTTCTTATTAATATATGCAATATCATCTGGATTAAAGCTAACATCTTTAATCATAGACATTTTTTGTAGCGAAGTAACTATTAATGTTTTATTTGCATCATCACTTTTTAATTTATTAATTAAGTCATATGTATTTTTTGTACCTTCTACTGATTCATCTTCATCAGAAAATCCTTGATATTCTCTTAATGATTGGTCACCTAAATCTACTCTATCCAATAAAAATACAACTTTATCAGCATCTTTTGAATTTGCAATTAATTGTGCAGCTTTAAAAGATGTAAGTGTTTTACCAGATCCAGTAGTATGCCATATATATCCTCCCCTAATGTTAGGATTATCCCAATCTGTTTTAGCAACAACATCACAAATTCTATTAGTAGCATGATATTGATAACTTCTCATAACCTTTAATATGCCATCTAAATCATCAGCAACAGTATAAAAGCCAATCATTTGATGTGCCATTGGAATTGATAATAACTTATCTGCTATTTCTTTCCAATCATTTATAGGTTCATTATTAAAATCAGCCCAATGGAAATAAAATTTATTATTAAATTTTCCGTCTGGCCCTGGATTAGCAAAATATACTGTTTCTTTTGGTTCCATTGCTACAAATATTTGAACCAATGAAAATAATCCCGTATAAACTCCTTCATGAGCATATTTTTCTATCTGATATGCTGCTTGAGATACATCAACATTACTACGTTTTAATTCAATATGAAAAATAGGCATACCATTAATTAATAACATTAAATCTCCACGTCTATTATTTAATAATTCACTAGTTTTGAAAATAGGTTGTTCAGCAATTTGATATCTTGATTGTCCGGCGGCTATTTCATTTCTATCATATATTTTTAAGCTTATTTCTTTACCTATATGAAGCATATCATCAGGATTATCTCTAACAATACTTACAGTAGTTCCATTAATAAAACTGTTTAATTTTAATGGTGTTCTTAATTTTGTTATTTGTTCTAATATTTGTTGCATTTCAGTATCAGTTAAAGGGCATTGATTTAATCTATCAATTCCTCTATTGTTTTGAAATAATATATTTTTCCAGTTTTCAATTAAATCCTTTTCAGTAGGATTTTTTAATACTTCTGTTTCCCATCCTTTTGTTTTTAAAACTTCAACTAAGTCATGTTCAAATTGTAATTCATCCGTATATATCATAATTTACCTCCTATACAAACATTTTATCCAAAATGGATTTTTTAATATTATTAAGTTTTTCTAGCTTACGTTGATGAAGAGTGATAAGATTATCTATGTTCTGAAATAGGTTTCCAATTTGATCTTGCTCTAATTTATTTGGATAGTAATTTTCGTATTTTTCCATATCATTTATTGATAAATTAGTTTGTTTAACGCCATCGTCAAATTGTAAAAAATATTTATTTCGACTCATCGTTATAGCTAAGTATTTAGGATTAACATTAGGGTGTGGCGTTATGCCAGCAATTCGTTGATTAAGTGTATATTTTCCTGTCTTATCAACTAAAAATGTCTTTGCTAGAGCTTTACCATTAGGAACATCACTTAATACAAACGCAATTTCATTTTTTAATAGTGGCACATTTTGCTTATTAGAAAATTTTTTAATCTCACCATCAGTTGATACAAACTTGGAGTTTATAACAATGAATTTTCCTTTATCATCAATATCGTTTTCATGAGCCTTTCCGTTTCTATAACTTGCAATTTCTAATAATTTCCGTTGTTCCCAATCTCCAGTAAACCCTTTAAATCTTATTTCAGGAATTTTAGACGAATTTTTTGGAAACATTTTTTCTAGCAAAGATTTTTTTACATTAACTAATTTTTCATACTTACGTTGATGAAGAGTGATAAGGTTATCTATACTTATAAATAGTTGTGACATTCTTCTTTGTTCATCAAGTGTTGGAATCATTAATTTTTCATTTTTGATAGAACTGTATTGTAAATGGACAATAGTTAATCCTTGTGCTTGTTTAGCAAAAGAATATTTAATCGGCATAAAGTTATTTATACAATATGAAACAAAGTTTCCATCTATATATCTATAAGGGCGAATTCCAAACAAATCCCCACCAACCCTTATATTTTCTTGATTAACACACGAAGGAGCAATCAATGAAATATTATCTACAGTAGTAGAAGTTGGAAACAGTATATCATTTATTTCTACCTTTGTTGCTTCTTTATCTGTTCTTGATTTTACATTAAAAATTCTTTCATTAAATTTTGTATATAAATCACCATATAGTACGCATTTATATTTACCATCATCATACAAATCAGCATATCCCAATGTTCCCGTTGAAAAATTATCTCCTATTTCTTCAACCTTTCGTTGTACCCAATCTTCAGTAAATCCTTTAAATCTTATTTCAGGTATTTTCTTATTTTCTATCATTAGATTCACCTTCCAATAATGATTTAAATTTCATCAGGCCTTTCATATCAAATTCATTTGCTGTTAATTCATCTATCATACTTGATAATTCTGATTCCGTCTTGCTAATCTCATTTTCCAAATCACTTAAAGTAGTTAAATATTTATCTGAAATTTTATCTATATTTTTTGAAAAATCATTTATAAGATCAAGCGTTATTTTATCAATGTTATTAATTGTAGGAATGATCCATTTCTTATTTAATAAATCATATATTTCATCATCACTTAAGCATTCTATTTTAGTTTTTGTTTCTTTAAGTAATTTGATATTATCATTTTTTAATTCAGCTTTTATTTTTTTCTCTTCATTTATTAAATTATCTACTCTTACAACAACTTGTCGCAATTTTTCTGATAATATATCCTCTTTACCTTTTGAAATTACTTTTGCACGTTTTGAAACTTCTGAATTTTTAAACGCATCATTATCATCATTTAATAAATCCCTAATTATTTCCTTATCATCTTCAGATAATTCATTTATAATTTCTGAATATAAACCTTTAATTTCTTTTAATCTATTATTTTTATCATCTATATCATTTTTTAAATCTTTTAGAAATGTTTCTTGAACCAATTCAAAAGGAATTATTCTTCCCTTCCAGCCATCTTGTACTTCAACGTCTTTTCCATCTTTCTTTTTGATAACCATATTTGGATCAACTTTAGTGCAGGAATCAAAACCCTCAGCATATATAATTTCTAAATCCTGCGATATATAATTCCAATAATTATCCAATTCTTGATATGCTTTATATTTATCAATAAGTTCTACAGTTTCTAGTCTATTAAATAATTCTTTTGATATTTTTTCTTCCTCTGATCCCAGGTTGATTGTATTCATATTTTTAATTAATTCATTATATAAATATTCGGAATAATCACTTAATACCTTTTTATTTCTATCAATATATTGCTTAACAGTTAAATCATTCAGAATTGTTTCAAAAATATTTTCAACTTTTAATTCACAATAATTATCATTTACTTTATCAAATAATTTATCTTTCAACCCTTCAAATAAATTCCAATACTCGTTATATTTTTCTAATTCATTTGTTGGAATTCCACCAAACATAGATGCATAAATATCATAGCTTTCTTGTTCTTCAGATGAATCAACGTATCTTGGAATATTTAAATTGTAATCATTGTTTCTAATTTCTTCTAAAGAAACAACTTTTGAAAATTTTTCAATATCTTCTCTATTAATAATTGAATCTACTATTTTTTTGATATCTTGTGCTCTTAAAACATTATTTTTATCAACTTTAACATACCCTTTTGAAGCATCTATTATTTGAATATCTGAGTTTGTCCTATTCTTTTTTAATACCATAATTATTGTTGATATACTTGTACCAAAGAAAATATTGGCAGGTAATCCTATAATAGCGTCTATATTGTTATGTTCAATTAATTGTTTTCTAATTTCACCCTCAGATCCACCTCTAAATAAAACCCCATGAGGTAAAACTATTGTCATAATACCATCGGGTTTTAAATGATATAAATCATGTAATAAGAAAGCATAATCAGCAACGCCTTTTGGTGCTAATCCATATTCCTTATATCTAGGGTCTGTTTCTCTATCATCTGGTTCCCATTGTTGTGAATAGGGAGGATTTGAAACTACAGCATCAACATATAAAGTATTATATGTACGTTCTGGATCGGATTCTTCAAAATACGGCCAGTCATTAGCTAAAGTATCTCCGTTTCTTACAAATAAATTACTTGGTATGATTCCACGCATTATAAGATTCATTCTTGTTAAGTTATATGTATTTTGTTTTAATTCTTGTGCATAGTATTTTATTCCATTTGGATCATTCATATATTTAGAAACGGAATTCCCAATATTAATTAGTAAAGATCCTGAACCACTTGTTGGATCATAAATTTCTATATGTTCTCTATCCTTTAAATAATTAGCAATTATATCAGACATTAATTTAGAAACTTCATGGGGTGTATAAAATTCTCCAGCTTTTTTACCAGCATTGGCAGCAAAATTTGAAATTAAGTATTCATATATAAATCCTAATACATCATAATCTTCTTTATTATCCATAGGAATATCTTTTATTAAATATAACAAATCACTTACTGCTTTGGTTTGAGCCTTTGATGTATCTCCTAGTTTTGAAAGCCCAGTTTCTAGTGTTGTAAAAATCCCTTCAAATACTTTTTTATAATCCTTTCCAATATTTCTATTAAATGCAGATAAAGCATCTCTTACATTAGATATATCAAAATTAGATTTTGGATCAATCCAAGTTGAAAATAAATTATCATAAGAAATAAAATATCCTATATTCTTTTGACAAAATTCAAGTGAATCTCTATGACTTTCAGTAAGTTGTTTAATGTTTTCATCAGTATAAAAGTGATCTTTTAAGTAATTAACTTCCTTTGTTGATAAAAATTTATAAAATATAAAACCTAAAATATAATCCTTATACTCATTTGCCTCTATTTTTGAACGCATTTTATTTGCGGATTCCCATATTTTTGATGCTAATTGTTGTTTATTCATATTAACCACACATTCCTTTCACTTCGTTCAAGGCACACATAGTCATGAAAAGATTATTTTTCAGACTACTACCTCCATAAATTTTATTTCAAATTTTTTAACAGTAAAATTCTAAATTTCTATTATATGAATGATTTAAAGTATCTAATTTTTTTGATAAACCTTTAGAATTTCTTTATCAGTTTTTATCATTTCATCAGTTTAACAATACTTTTATCATTAAAAAAACAGGAATATTAAGAAAATTATCATAAATATAATTATATTATCAATCTATTTTTTTTAATTCATAACACGCTCCAAAATTATAAAAATGATAATATTATTATATCATTAAAAAAGATACTTTCCTATAAAAGTATCTTAAATTCTTGTATTTACTTACCAAAATAGTCATTTTTTCTTCACTTGAATTTAGATTTAAATTACTAGACCAATGCTTATATTTAGGTTTATCCATCAAATTAATAGTTAATTTTGACATAGGAACTATTTTCAAAAACATATTTATAATCTTCTACCATAAATTTGTCACTGTAAAATATTAGTTATTATATATTAGTTAATTTATCTTTTATAAATTCATCTAAATAATCTGAGGTCTTTGTAACCCATTTATAATCGCAATGTTCATTACTTAATTTAACAATAACTTTGGAACTATCTACATTGATATAAAAATCAATTTCTATGTCATGCACTAATTTATCACCTTTAGTTTTAACTTCATCAAAGTAATGAGTAATAATGGGATTAAAATCATCAGTAAAACCAATTTCTTCTTCGAGTTCTCTTTTTAATCCTTCTTTTAATGTTTCCCCATTTTCTAAATGTCCTCCAGGAAATTCCCAAGCCCCAGGATATAAATCATCATTTTCATTTCTTTTAACGATTAAAAGCAAATCGTTATCTTTTAAAATACCTGTTAAAACAATTCTTGTTTCCATAGTTAGTTCTTCAATTTTTTCTTTCATTTAATATACTCCCTAATTTTAAACATTAAAAGTAACTTTTTGATATGGTTATTTTACTATCTTTTTTATCTAAAGTCTACAAAAATATAAATTATTGATTTTTATCTTAATAAAATTTATAATATTAGCAGCTAAATAAATAGATATAAAGGAGTAGGGAAGCAATGAAAAAAATAATAGTATTTTTAATTAGTAGTTTCTTTTTATTAATGGGAGTTAGTGCTGAAGAAAAGCCACTAGTTAATGTTTATGTTTTTGAAGCTGGAGGATGTCCCGCTTGTGAAAGAGTACTAGAAAATTTAAAAAGTTTAGAATCATACAATAAGAAATTCCAAATTGTTGAAAAAGAATTATACGTTGATCATATTAATTGGCAAACTGGTAGAGATTTTGTTTTAGGTGTTAAAGTAGTTAATGCTTTTAATAATAATAATGGTTTTGAAAAAGCCAGTTATAACAAAACACCTTTAGTAGTTATTTCCGATACCTTTGCTGCCAATACTACGGTAGGTAACTTCGAAGAAATAATTGATGAAGCTTATGAAAATGGAACAAATGATGTTGTCGAATGCATAAGTGAACACAAAGATAATTGCTTAGCTGGTTATGTTGATGCAACTTATGAAAGTAATGCTCAAAAAGTACTTGCCTCAAGAAATGGTAATACTACAACAAAAACGACTCAAAAGGAAAGTAACACGGGTGAAGATACAAGTATCATGATTATGACTATATCAATTCTTATTATTTTACTAGTTTTCATAAGTTTAATTGCTGTTAATAAGAATTTAAGCGAAAAGATTCAAAAAGAAGAAAAAAGAAAAGCTGAATTAGCAAAAGAAGAAGCTAAGAAAAAAGTGCCCCCAAAGAAAGCAACAACCAAAAAGGCTACTACTAAGAAGACTTCAACTAAAAAATCAGCAACTAAAAAAAGTACTTCGGTAAAGAAAGAAAAATAGAAAAATATTTATTAATTACCGAAAATATGATATATTTTAAGTGGAGGTTTTAAGTATGAAGAAGAAAATAATAATTGGAGTTATAGCGTTAATTATCATCGCGAGTGGTTCATTTGCTTTATATAAAGTTTTAAGTCATAAAGAAGAACCAGTTGCAACTGATGCATCAAAGTTTAAGGAAGAATATGAAAGCCTAAATAATCAAGTAAATGAAAGTAATAATAAAGAATATCGGACAGTTACGATATCAGATGATAATCCGTTTATTTATAAAAGTGCGGAAGAACTAGCGCAAATGATTGAAGATGGCAAAACTTTTGTAGTCTACTTTGGCTATAATTCTTGCCCATGGTGTCGAAGCATAATTAGTACACTTGATAGTGTAGCTAAAGAAGAAAATGTGGGCGAAATATATTATGTAGATATTCATGATATTCGGGATACTTTAACTTTAAATTCTAAAGGTAAAGCGGAAATTACTAAAGAGGGTAGTGAGGGCTACAATAAATTATTAGATTTACTTTCTGATGTTTTATCCGATTATACTTTAACTAATGATAAAGGTAAAACGGTTAAAACGGGAGAAAA
Organism: uncultured Bacilli bacterium; assembly: GCA_947627895.1. GTDB lineage: Bacteria > Bacillota_I > Bacilli_A > RF39 > UBA660 > Onthocola_B. Next base: position 8,716 of record CANQXV010000019.1, on the reverse strand, counting down.
AAGAATTTATGCTCCAAATGTAGTTGTCGTTGTTGATGGTCAAGCTAAGAAGTTAGTTGAAGGAAACAGTCCTAAACAAACAGATGCTTATATGGAACTAACTGAAGAAATGCTAAACGATACCAAAGAACAATTTAAGGAAGTATTACAAATATTTAAAGATAACGATTGTGCATCTCAAACGGTATGCTAAGAATAAGGATATAATCTTTATTCTTTTTTTATGGACTTTTAAGACTACTTTTAGTAAAATGTTATTAGGATGGTAAAAGGGTAAAATGCTAGGTGAAATATTAGAAATCAAAGACAATTATCTTATTTTAAAAAATGATAATATTACCGAAGACATAATTAATTTATATGTCAAAGTTTTTGATGCTAAAAGAACTTTTATTGGTGAAATTTCCTCTTTTTCCAAAGAAAAAATAACCATTAAATTATTGGGGGAAATTATAAATCAAAAATTTACTTATGGTATTAGTCGTAAACCATCATTTACGGCCCAAACAACACTTTTACCCGAAAATGAAATAAAAATATTATTTGGTAGTAGTAATTATAATCCCAAGACTAGCCTTTATTTTGGCAAAAGTGTTTTATACGATAATAATCCCATTTTTTTAAATATAAATGATTTATTTGCTAATCATTTAGTTATTTTAGGCAATACGGATTCTGGTAAATCATGTGGTATGGCTAGACTTTTACAAAACCTATTTTATAAAAAAGATAGCGTGGCTTTAAACTCAACCTTTTTTATCATTGATGCCTATGGCGAATATAAAAATGCTTTTAGTCAAATAAATTATGTTAATAAAGATTTAGGTTATAAAAATTATACTACGGACTTACAAACTAAAGAAGAATTATTACAAATACCTTTATGGTTACTTTCGTTAGATGATATATGTTTATTATTAGAAGTAAGTGATAAAAATCAGATCCCAATTGTGGAAAGAGCTTTAAACTTAGTAACCATTTTTAGTCGGGAAAATGAAAAAGTAATAAAATATAAAAATAGTATTATTGCGAAAGCCTTACTAGATATTTTTATCAATGGTAATACTCCTGCGCAAACTAGAGACCAAGTATTTTCAACGTTATCTAGATATAATACTAAAGATCTTAATTTGGATACGCCAATTTATTTACCAGGCTATACTAGACCTTTAAAACAATGTATGATGATTGATGAAACTGGAAAAATAAGAGATATGGAATTAGTTATTAAATTCCTTAGTAGTTTTGTCTTAGATGAAATGCAATTAAAATTACCTGATGGATCATTTAAATATACTTTAAAAGATTTATTATATGCTTTTGACTTTGCTTTAATTGATGAAGGGGTTTTAATGAATAGTGAGGTCTATAATTTAGCCCATAGCCTAAGGGTAAGACTTGCTAGTTTAGTCGATAGTGAAGTTAATGCTTTCTTTGAGTTTTCTAATTATTTTACTAAAGATGAATTTATGTATAATTTGACTCATAAAGATAATAAAAAAATGCAAGTTATTAATTTAAATTTAAATAGTATCGATGATCGTTTTGCCAAAAATGTCGCCAAAATATATTCTAAATTAATATTTGATTACAGTAAAAATTATGAAACGAGAGCTCAAAATCCCGTGCATATTGTTTTAGAAGAAGCCCATCGTTATGTGCAAAATGATAATGATGTTGAAATACTTGGTTATAATATTTTTGAACGAATTGCTAAAGAAGGGCGGAAATATGCCGTTTTACTTAATTTAATAAGCCAAAGGCCAAGTGAACTTTCCCAAACCGTTTTATCCCAATGTAATAACTTTATTGTTTTTAAAATTTCTCATCCAGATGATATTAATTATATTAAACCAATGATTCCGTATGTTGATGAAGAAATGGTTGAAAAAATAAAAAACTTACCAACTGGTCATTGTCTAACCTTTGGTAAAGCTTTTATAATTCCTACGATTGTTAAAATGGATTTAGCAACTCCAACTCCTTCAAGTGGTAGTTGTGATATTTCGGCAACTTGGTTTTAATTTAAGCCTGCATTCCTTGATAAATATTTTCGCGAGCCATCTTTTTATCAATTTCATTTAAGACGACAAACTTTTTTAACATCCAGTCAGGAGCTACTAATTCTTCTATTATGGGGTCTCCAGTTATTCTTTCAATAACAATTTTTTCATCTAAATATTTAAGTTGTTCTGTGGTTATATCAACAAATTCTTCCCTTGTTAATAACTTAAATTTTTCCTTATTGTATTTTTCGGCAAGAGGTGTATTTTTATTAATAAATAGGGAATGAATTTTAACCCCATCGATTTTTATTTCATTTAAATATTTTACGGTATTAAGCATATCTTCTTTAGCCTCATAAGGCAAACCATTAATAATATGGGCAACAACAAAGATATTTTTTTCATGTAATTTTTTGACCATATTCGTAAAACAAGTAACATCGTGACCCCGATTAATATATGTTAAAGTTTCTTCGTTACTACTTTGTAAACCTAATTCAATTGTTAAGAAAGTTTCTTTATTAAGAGAAGCTAAATAATCTAGGCATTCATCACTTATGGCATCCGGTCTCGTTGCAATACTAATGCCAACAACATTAGGTAAACTTAAAACTTCATCAACTTTTTCTTTTAAAAATTGAACAGGACAATTAGTATTAGTGCCGGCTTGGAAATAGGCAATATAATAACTATCTGGCCATTTCTTTTCCATAATCTCTTTGGCATGATTAAATTGTTCCCGAATATCTGTAGTTTCAAGAGTTATATTACTTTTACTATTATGGGAACAAAAAATACAACCTCCTGTTTTTTTATGAGGACAAGCTAAATTAAGATCAAGTGGTACTTTAAAAACTTTTTTGCCAAATTTAGTTTTATAAAAATAGTTTAAAGTATGATAACGTTTGTTATCTAATGAATATTTAAACATAATAACCTCTTGGAATATTTTATATAAAAAAATAATTTTTGTAAAGTTGTATAAAATAATAAAATATTGTATAATATAACTACTGCTGGAATAGCTCAGTTGGTAGAGCAACGCCCTCGTAACGCGTAGGTCGTAGGTTCGAGTCCCACTTCCAGCACCAGAGAAACATTATACTCGGGACCAGATATTGGCTCGAGTTTTAAAATACTAAAATTTATAATGAACTTATTTTAGATAACGAGGTAAATATGAGTGTTGAAGAAATTAATGCCAAAATCCAAAAAGAAAAAGCCGAAGGAAAAATATCTGCCAAAGATATAAGTGATGGACGTCATACATTTAGGAAATTATATAAAAATAGAATGATTTTATTTTGTACTTTATGTAATTGTCATTCCGATATATTTTGGAAATCTAAAAAACATTTTGATGAGGAAACGGATCCTATGTTTAATGATGATTTTATCGCGGGAATTAATACTCCAGAAGGGGTTGTGACTTATCACTTTAAATTAGAATTTTGGGACTTATTTCAAGTTCCGGAGATTGAATGGGCACCAAAATATGATTTTTATGATAACGAAATGGTTTTAAAAAGAATCTATTCTTTATCTAAAAATAAAAAAGGAAACTCAACTTCTAGTTCGTGTTAGTTTTAATCTTTATAAGATATAGTTAATTCATGAAAGGAGAAACTATATGGATCAAATAAAAATAGGTAAATTTATAAGTTTAAGAAGAAAAAACAAAAACATAACTCAAAGTGCGTTATCCGAAATGTTGGGGGTTACCGATAGAGCTATATCCAAATGGGAAAATGGGGTTTGCTTACCTGATGCCAGTATTATGATGGATTTATGTAAAATCCTTGGTATTACGCTAAATGATCTATTAAGTGGGGAAGTTGTCGATATGAAAGAAAATGAAAAAAGACTTGAAGAAAATTTATTAGAAATGACTAAAATTAAAGAACAACGCGATAAAGAACTTTTAAATATGGAAATATTTATTGGCGTAATAGTAACTATTATTTTTATTACTTGTATCTTTACAGCTTCATTTGTTAGTATGCCAATTTGGTTAAGAATAGTTTTAATTATAATAGGAATTATTCCTTTTACTATTGGTATTGGCTACGCTATTAGAATTGAACAAATAGCCGGTTTCTATGAATGCAGTAATTGTCATTATAAATATGTCCCAACTTATAAAAGTGTATTATTTGCTATGCATATTAACAGAACTAGAAAAATGAAATGTCCTAAATGTAAGCAAAAAACTTGGCATAAAAAAGTTGTATCTATACTCTAATAGCTTAATTTATGCTAGAATACTTATAAATAATGTATTACTTGAAAGGAGTTTAGCAAATGTTATTATACAAAAATACTTTTGAAAATATTAGAACAATGAATTGTGATTTTCCTATAGAAGATCAGTTTTATGCGGATGATGAAGAAGCTATAGTTGCTGATGGAATTACGAGAGATCCGATTGGAGTTTTGGATTTAGCAACTTGTAGTTTTGAAGAGATGTTAAAAAAGTATCCACGTCCTAGTGGTGCCGAATTAGCAGCCCAAGAAATATGTCAAAATTTTTCAAAAGTAGATGGTAGTTTAGTTCAAAAATTAACCTTACTTAATGAAAAAGTAAAGGCCTTAAATAAAAAATATATAGATAAATGCGATTATTTACAAAATGATTATTATGGAGCTGTTGCCTCTTGTATTCGTTTTGTCAAAGATTATTTAGAATATGCTTATATTTGTGATTGTGGCGTTATTATTTATGATGCCCAAGGCAATATAAAATTTCAAACGGAAGATGATAAATTATTATATAGTGACCCTTACATCAATAAAATAGGCATACCTTGGAATTTGCCTGAGGCTAGGGTAATAGTACGAAGAGATTTTCGTAATAATCCTCATAATATTGTTGATGACAAATGTGTTTCTTATGGGGCTTTGACAGGTGAAAAAGAAGCCAAGCATTTTATTAAAAAAGGAACCCAAAAATTAGACCAAGGAGATTTAATTATCGTTTATACGGATGGATTTAGTAATTTTTTACATGAAAAAGATTTTATCACCAAAATAAGAAATTTTGATAAGAGTTCCTTTGAACAATATATTATTCACAAATCTCAAGAAGATTATGAAGCCTTTGGTAAAGAAAAAACACTAGTTCTTTATAAGAAAAATTAAAAAACCTTACTTAAAATTAATATTTATGCTATAATCTGATTGTTGAGCAAAAATATTAAGTCAATTTATCAATGAGTAGCAAGTTTGCGTAAGTCCAATTGAAATCGGGCTTACGTATTTTTATGTTCAAAAATAGAAGGAGGATTTTTTGTGAAAAAATTAGATTTAGAAAACGATAATATCTCTAAATTGATAAGGAAATTTGCTATTCCTTGTGTTATTAGTATGGTCGTGGCTGCTCTTTATAATATTGTTGATCAAATCTTTATTGGTTGGAGTGATGCTGGGGCTTTTGGTAATGCTGCGACAAATATTGTTTATCCTTTTACCGTTATTGCCCTAGCTTTTGCCTTATTAGTAGGTGATGGAGTGGCGGCTTTATTTAATTTATCGCAAGGGGCTAAAAATGAAGAAAAAGCCCATAAGGCTATTGGCAACGGTTTAGTTCTTTTAATAATTGTATCTCTTATTTTAACAGTTTTAGGTCTAACTTTGGAAAAACAAATTCTAAGTATTTTTGGTGGTAATCCCAATGAAATCGAATGTTATCGTTATGCTCAAGACTATTTAAGAATTATTTGTTATGGTTTGCCTTTTTACATTATTGGTCAAGGTTTAAATGCTAGTATAAGATGCGATGGTAGTCCCAAATATGCTTGTGTTGCCACTGTTATAGGAGCCATAACTAATATTATTTTAGATCCCTTATTTATCTTTGGCTTTAACATGAGTGTTAAAGGAGCAGCTCTTGCAACGGTGATTGGTCAAGTGTTAACTTTTATAATTAGTATCCTTTATCTCAAGAAAGCAAAATCTTTTAAGATAAATAAAGAAGCGATTAAGTTAGATAAAGATGTATGCAAAAAAATAGTATCTTTAGGTTTAGCATCTTTAATAACCCAACTTGCTATTGTAATTATCATTGCTGTTGCTAATAATTTAGTTGGTAAATATGGTTATATGACTATGGCTAGCACGGGAATTTCTTATGGTGTAGTAACTCCTCTGGCTGTTATTGGTATATGTATGAAAGTATTTGGCATTGTTGTATCAATTGTTATTGGGGTTTCTTTAGGTGGTATGCCCATTATCGGATATAATATGGGCGCTGGAAATACTAAAAGAGTAAAAGAAACCATTAAATATATTCTAATAACTAACTTTATAATTGGCTGTTTAGCCTTTGTTCTATTTGAATTTTTCCCAACCTTTGTTATTAATATTTTTGGCAAAGGTAATTCCCTTGAATACTTTGAATATGCGGGATTTTGTTTAAGAATTTTCTTAGGTGGTATTATCTTAACTTGTTTAGTTAAATCTTTATCAATATTATTGCAATCTATGGGTTCTAGTTTTAAATCAACCTTATTAGCTTTAGCCCGCGATGTTATCTTTTTTGTTCCCGCGATTATAATTATTGCAACTTTAAGTAAAAGTGTGGTAACCATGCTTTGGAGTGCTCCAATTGCCGATATTTTATCCTTTATAACTGGGGTTGCTTTAATGAAAAAAGAATATACAAAAATGAGAAAATTAGAAAAAGCAAAATCTAAAAGATAAAGTTGTTTATTTGATTATAAATTGGTATACTAAAACAAAGGAGAACTAGCATGAAAAAATTTTTAAAAGTATTTGGTAACATTATTTTAGGTCTTATTGTTTTTGTAGCAACTTTAGCTTTGTTAATTTTAGGACCAGTAAAATATATGTTAGGGAAGGGTAACATCAAAAATGTTATTACCAGTATTGATATTGAAGATACAATTACTAAAAGCCCTGAATATAAGGAAATGGTTGATGAATTACTAGATCCAATTTATGAAGAAACTCGGAAATTTGGCATTAGTGATGAAATAGTTGTTAAAATTATTGATTCTAAGGAAGTAAAAAATTTAATTGCTGATATAAGTAGTAATGTCGTAGATTTTGCTTTAACGGGTGAAAGTAAAGAGCTTTTATCAACTCAAGACATTGAAACATTAGTTAGTGATGTAATTGATGATATTAATAATCTTAAATTATATGAAATAAGTAAAGAACAAAAAGATGATATTTTAAATATTGTTCGGGATAAAGCAACAGAATATGAAGAATTAATGCCAACTACAGATATAATCGCAGATGCTATTCCTTCCGAAGATCAAGAAACTTTTGAATTAGTTCAATTTACTTTGAGTGATACCCTTATGTGGTATATTGCAATTGCTTTAGGAGTTGCTTTATTGTCACTTGCTTTAATCAATTATGCTCATGGTAAAATCTTTAAAGTAGGAACTATTCCTGTTTTAGTGGCGTCTACTCTAACAACCATAGCCTCAGCAGTTATATTTTGGGTAGCCAAGATGCAAGTAGCAACAGATTTTCCATATGTATATGATATCGTTTATCAAGGAATAAAATTTAGTTTGATTTTATCTGGTTCAATACTAATTAGTACGATTGCAATTTTGATAGTTTATGCAATAGTAAGTTCTAAATTAAATAATAAAAAGGTTGATGCTTAAACACCAATCTTTTTTTAACCCATTACTTGGCCACCATTTACATGAATAACTTGACCTGTTACATAACTAGAATCAGAACTTGCTAAGTAAACAAAAGTAGGAGCCAGTTCATAAGGCATAGCTCCTCTAGCCATGGCGGCATCGGAGCCAAGGAAAGGAATTTTTTCTTTTACCCAGCAAGCTGGTTGCAAAGGTGTCCAAAAGAAACCGGGAGCAATGGCATTTACGCGAATATTTTTAAGTGCCAGATTCCGGGCTAGACTTCTCGTAAAACCTACAATAGCACCTTTCGTAGTAACATAATCAATTAGTTGAGGGTCACCATAAAAAGTTGTAATCGAAGATAAATTTATAATGGCGTCCCCACTTTTTAGAAAGGGAAGAACTGCTTTAGTTAGATAAAACATACCATATATATTTACTTTCATGGTTCGGTCAAATTGAGCATCCGAAATTTGGCTTAAATCATCAGCTTGATATTGAACCCCAGCATTGTTGACTAAAATATTTATTTGGCCAAATTTTTTTATTGTTTCCTCGACTATTTTTTTACAGAAGTCTTTATCAGTTATGTCTCCAGATAGTAAAAGGCATTCACCTCCTAAAGATTCGAGATAACTTTTGGTCTCCTCGGCATCAATATGTTCATTTAAGTAGGGAATAACGATTTTAGCTCCTTCTTTAACATAAGCAACCGCAGCTGCTCGGCCTAAACCACTATCTGCTCCTGTAATTATTGCCACTTTATCTTTAAGTTTTCCACTGCCATGATAATTGGGATTATCAAATATTGGTCTGGGCGACATTATATATTCCAAACCTGGTTGTCTATTTTGTTCTTGCTCGGGAGCCAGTATTTGATATTTGGTACTTTGAATACCTACATCATCAATATATTTGTAATATTTATTACCATATTTATAATCGTAATTCATCTAAACCTCCTAGTTTATTATATGTAAAGTTAAAAACTAGGTCATATGCCAAAATAAGACTGAATTAAATTGAAAAAGCCCATCGGAAATGAAAAATAAAATTAAATGACTAAAGTACCATAAAAACGTAAAA
>CANQXV010000018.1 GCA_947627895.1 uncultured Bacilli bacterium | reverse complement strand
TCATCTTGCTAAGATGTCTATATGAAAATAGATACCATATCAAGCCCCGACAATCTTGTTGCGGGGTAGTTGACAAAATGTCAAAAAAGCGTACAATAGATTATCAAGTGAGGAGATATAAGCAAAAATTGTGAGCTATCTCGGGTATTTAAAGGGGTTAAATACCTACACAATAGATATTGGAGTCACGAATATTATTCGTGGCTTTTTTCACGAATAAAAAGGAGGAGTGAAAAAATGATAAAAGCTGAAAATATAGCCGCGGGCTTTGTAATCCCGGCCCAAGCTCGTAAATTTGCCTTTTATGCTAGAGAAAATAATGCCCAATCTGCAGTCGATGTTGGAAGATTATTAAAAGATTATGAAGGTTCAGATTATTATATTGTTAGGCAAAGACTTGCTGAGGTTTTAGCAAGAGAACTAAGTAGTGAAATTGAACCGGAAGTTTATCCTTCAAATGGTTATGAAGATAAGTCTTTAAAATATCAAGATAAACTTAATACGGGTTCAGTATTATTATTAGAAAATCCAACTGAACGTTTAGTTCGTTTTGCCAAAATTAAAGATATGCCTATTGATATTATCAAAATAGATGTTAGTCATACTTTTCCTGACGGAAAAGCTTATATTATGAGACATAGAAATATTGGTAAAACAATATTACCAAGGATAACATCGGCCATTAATTTTTATGAAGAACAAATTCAAAGACAGGCTAAGTTAACTACTAAAAGAGATATCAATTTATTTGAAATGGATTTAGATGCCAGACGGGAAATTGTAGGTGAGGCTTATGGTAATATTATTGCTTACTTATTAAGTAATGCTGATGAAAGACTTTTCTGGGGCGAATTAACTCCGGCTCAAAAGAAATTATATTTATTATCCGTAATAAGTTCTCAAAAAAAGGATTTAGAAACTAGAAATAATGTGATAAATAATATTGCCGGATATACTACACTACCTGAATTAGAAAAAGTATCTAAGCATAACTATAGAGCACTTAGAAGATTTATTGTAAAATAAAGAATATTACTTGATGAGGTAAATATGGAAAATAAAATGGGTTTTATAACTAAAAAAATTGTTGGAAAATAGTTCTAAAATTTCAAGTTTTGCTTATCTGAAAAAGAAAATAATACTTTTAAAATAGATTATCCTTTTGATGCAAATTAAGCCAATTATTTGGCTTTTTGTATACATAAAAAATGTCAAATGAAGATATTCAAAAATTAATAGATACTTTAACTAGTATTTATGGAAAAAGTTTTTTGAAGAAATAAAGTTTAAATTTATCGAACTTTATGGACATTTCATAAGAAATTTTGTAAAATATTATTAATAAAACAGGAGGCCAGTTATGATTACAAAACCTAAAGGAACCTATGATTTAATTGGGATAGATGCTAAATTATATAATTATATTGAAAATGCTATCTATAATTTTATGACTAATTATAATTATGAATATATTAGAACGCCAATATTTGAGGCTAGTGAGTTATTTCATCGAAGTGTAGGCGAAGATACGGATATTGTTACCAAAGAAACTTATGATTTTAAAGATCGGGGGGATAGAAACATAACTTTAAGACCCGAAGGAACGGCTGGAGTTGTCAGAAGTTTAATTGAAAATAAGTTATATGGTAATCGTAATGATACCTTAAAATACTACTATTTAGGAACTATGTATCGTTATGAGCGACCTCAAGCGGGAAGATTTAGGGAATTAACGCAATTTGGAGTTGAGGTTTTTAATTCGGATGACCCCATGATTGATGCTGAAGTTATATCCCTAGGTTTTAATTTTCTAAAAGATTTATCTTTAGAAAATGTTACAGTTCATATTAATTCTTTAGGTGATAAAGAAAGTCGGGAAAATTTTACCAAAGCTTTAAAAAACTATTTAAAACCGCATTTAAATGAATTATGTCCGGATTGTCAAAAAAGATATGATACTAATCCTTTACGAATTTTAGATTGTAAAGCGGATAAAGATAATGAAATATTAAAAAATGTGCCGAATATACTAGAATATTTAACTGAAGAAAGTAAGAATAGATTTAATAAATTAAAAGAGTATTTAACTCTTTTAGATATTGATTATGAAATTGATGCCAAATTAGTTCGGGGTCTTGATTATTATGACTATAATGTTTGGGAATATATTACGGATGATGATGGCGTAACCGTTGGGGGCGGTGGTCGTTATAATCATTTAGTTGAAAATCTTGGGGGACCTCAAATGCCTGCGATTGGATTTGGTTTAGGCATTGATAGAATAATAATCGAACTAAAGAAAAAACTTGAAGACAAAGTACCTGTAAATAATATTGATGTCTACATTATGTGTGTTAGCGAAGAAGAAAAAATTCAGGCCGTAAAAATAGCTCAAGAATTAAGACTTAATAATGTTATTAGTGAAGTAAATAGTAATAATTTAAGTTTAAAAAGTCAATTTAAAATTGCTGATAATTTAGGGGCCAAATTTTTAATTATATTAAATGGTGAAGATTTAAAGAAGGGCCTAATTAATATTAAAGATAATGCGACTAAAGAAGAAATAAGAATTGATGAAGCTGAACTCGTTGATTGGGTAATAGGTAATATCTAATGGATGCCGCAATTGATATAAAAGTGCTATTAAATCATTGGTTTAATTATTATGGTAAAATCATGTATACCTTTGAAGAATTACTTACTTTTCAAAAACTTGTTGAAACTAAAACTGATGAAGTATTAAGGTATGCCGTCGTAAATTATGCTTATAATGAAGGTAGTACTAATTTAATTTTAAAAATTAGAAATGGGGAAATTGCTGATATATGTGCCGGTCTTCCCCCTATAGCTAAAGAAGACTATGAAAAACTAAAGGATGCTTTTATAAGAGAAGTAACCAAAACATATATGCAACCTGAGGCACCTCAACCATTTGATATTACAACTATTAAACCACCAATTGCTGGTTTAACTGATGATAACTGGCAAATAGTAGTAAAAGAAATTAATTTAATTTTACAAAGAAAGGAAAAATAAAAATGGATTTAAGAGAATTATTTAAAAATATTGATAAGTATTTAGATAAAGAAGTAACTTTAGAAGGATGGGTAAGAAGCCATAGAGATCAAAAAAACTTTGGCTTTATTGATTTTTCGGATGGAACTGATCAAGAACATTTACAAGTAGTTTATACTGATGCTTTAGCTAATTTTAATGAAATTACGAAAATTTCTTTAGGTAGTGCCATTAAAGTTGTAGGAACCATTGTTAAATCAAGTGGAAAACAAGATTATGAAATGCAAGCTAAAGAAGTCGTTCTTTTAGGCGATTGTCCTGATGACTATCCATTGCAAGCCAAGGGACGGCCAACTCGCGAATTTTTAAGAGAAATTGCGTATCTAAGACCTAGAACCAATCTTTTCCAAGCCGTATTTAGAGTTCGAAGTGTGGCCGCTTATGCGATTCATAAATACTTCCAAGAACGGGGTTATGTTTATTTTCACGCGCCACTTATTACAGCAAGTGACTGTGAAGGAGCTGGCGAAATGTTCCAAGTTACGACTTTACCGATTGATAAAATAGTAGGAAAAGTCGATTATTCAAAAGATTTCTTTGGTAAAATGGCTAATTTAACTGTAAGCGGTCAACTTGAAGCCGAAACCTTTGCTCTAGCGTATAAAAAAACATATACTTTTGGCCCAACTTTTAGAGCTGAAAACTCCAATACCAAAACCCATGCTTCCGAATTCTGGATGATTGAACCGGAAATTGCGTTCTGTGATCTTGAAGAAGATATGAATATTATGGAAGACATGATTAAATATATTGTTAAATATGTCTTAGAAAATTGTTCTAAAGAAATGACTTTATTTGATAATTTCGTTGAAAAAGGTTTAATTGAAAAATTAACGAAATTAGTAAATAGTAATTTTGTAAGAATTGATCATGAAGAAGTAATTAAAATATTAAAAGAAGCTCCAATTAAATGGGAATTTCCACCGGAATATGGAGAAGATATTGCGAAAGAACATGAAAAATATATTACGGAATACTTTAATGGCCCCGTATTTATTAAAAACTGGCCTAAGGATATTAAAGCTTTCTATATGAAACAAAATCCCGATGGTAAGACGGTTGCTGCAGTTGACTTAGAAGTACCAGGGGCTGGAGAATTAATTGGTGGTAGTCAAAGAGAAGAAGATTACGATAAATTAGTAGCGAGAATGAAAGAATTAGGTATGAGTACTAAAGATATGGAATGGTACTTAAACTTAAGAAAATTTGGAGGCTGCGTTCATTCAGGTTTTGGAATGGGATTTGAACGCTTAATTATTTATCTAACGGGTATTGATAATATTCGTGATGCTATTCCATATCCAAGAACTCCAGGTAATTGTGAATATTAAAAAAGGCCAATAATTGGCTCTTTTCTTAGATTAAAAGAAGGGTGATTTATGAGTAAATTTACAAAAGAAATGGTTGATAATTATGCGGAAAAATTATTGATTGGCTTAACGGATGCGGAAAACAAAATGGTTTTAGATGAAATGGAAATTATTGAAGAAACCATGAATAAAATTGCTAATTTTAAAGAAATAGCTAAAGTTGAACCAATGACGCATTGTCTAGATGATTTTACCGTAGAACTTCGTAGTGATATAGCTGAAGAATCCGCGGATATTAATGATATATTAAGTAATTGTGATAATTACGAAGACCGCGAAATTGTAGTACCAAAGGTGGTGGATACAAATGACGTACATGAATAAAACTTTAAAAGAAATTCATTCATCTTTAAAAAAGGGTGAAGTAACAAGTGCGGAATTAATTAAAGAATCTTTAGCAAAATCACACGAAATACAAGAAAAATGTAATGCTTTTGTAACTATTTTAGATGACGCCAAAGAAGCAAGTGTTACCGATAATATCCTTTCTGGTATTCCTTATGGGGCCAAAGATAATTATTCGACCAAAGGTGTTTTATCGACGGGTTCTAGTAATACTTTAAAAGATTATGTGCCATTTTTTGATGCCACGGTCATTGCTAAATTAAAAGAAGCCGGAGCGGTTATGGTAAATAAAACAGCTTTAGATGAATTTGGTATGGGTGGAACGGGTACTAGCGCTCATACTGGTATCATTCGAAATCCTTGGGATATATCTCGGATGTGTGCCGGTTCTTCAGCTGGTTCCGCGGCCGCAGTAAGCGCAGGAGTTTATCCTTATGCTTTAGGTAGCGATACGGGGGATTCTATTCGAAAACCGGCCGCTTATTGTGGCATTGTCGGCTTTAAACCAACTTATGGTATGGTTTCCAGATACGGCCTATTCCCATATGCATCAAGCTTAGATCACTGTGGCATTTTATGCCGGTCGGTTGAAGATGCCGCCATTGTTATTGATAATATTAAAGGTCAAGATGACCATGATATGACTAGTTGGGATTCGAAAGATATTCATCTAGAAGCCTCTTTAAATGGTAATGTTAAAGGTAAAAAATTGTGCTATATCAAAGAAATATGTGATATAAATAATTATCCAAGTGCTACACCCGAATTAAAAGAACATTTAGCTAATTTCCAAAAGACACTTGAAATATGCCGAAGTATGGGCATGGAAGTGGATGAGGTAAGTATTGATAAAGACCTTTTAGATGCCGAACCTGCAGTGTATATTGTCTTATCTTATGCTGAGGCTACCAGTAACTTATCTAATTTGACAGGTATTATCTTTGGTCCAAGAGGGGAAGGAAAAAACTTCGATGAAATGGTTTTAAATCACCGGACAAAAGGATTTTCACCTCTTATTAAAAGAAGATTTGTTATTGGTTCTTATGTTTTACAAAAAGAAAATCAAGAAAAATATTTTAAAAATGCTCAACGGGTCCGTCGTCTTTTAGTCGATGCTTGGAAAAATTTATTTAAAACTTATGATGCCGTAATTTTGCCAGTAGGAAGTGGACCAGCCAAACATTTAGATGGCGCTTTAGATATTTTGACTAAGGACACTGAAGTTTTGGAAGAGCATTTACAAATTGCTAATTTTGGTGGTTTTCCATCCATTACAATTCCGAATGGCTTTATCGATAATTTACCAGTAGGTGTCAATATCACGGGAAATTGTTATGATGATGCCAATGTTTTAAATATCGCCTATGCCTTAGAAGGAAAAATGAATTATAAAAATATGATCGCGGGGGAAAAAAGATGAAGACATATAAAGCAGTAATTGGAATTGAAATGCACTGCGAATTAAAAAGTAATTCCAAAGTTTTCTCAGGCGCTGAAAACTCTTTCGCCGAACTTGCCAATAGCAATATTGCCCCTCTTGATATGGCTTTTCCAGGAACTCTTCCTCGTCTTAATTTAAAAAGTGTTAGAGATGCTTTAAAAATGGCCTTGGTTTTGAACTGTGAAATACCAAAGTATATGTATTTTGACCGGAAAAACTATTATTATCCCGATTTACCTAAAGGTTTTCAAATAACTCAAAACACGGAACCGGTCGGTATAAATGGTTATATTGAAGTACCTTTTCAAGATAAAACTAAGAAAGTTTTAATTCATGATATTCATCTCGAAGAAGATAGTGCAAGCCTAGAACATTATTTTGATGTTAGCTTAATTAATTATAATCGCTCTGGGGTGCCACTTTTAGAACTGGTTACCGAACCTTGTTTTAATTCCGCTGAAGAAGTTTTGGCTTTTCTAGAATATATTAGAACCGTGTACCAATATTGTGATGTTTCCGAGGCTGATTTAAAAAAGGGGCAAATTAGATGTGATGTCAATGTATCTATAATGGATAATGATGCTACCGAACTGGGAACTAAAGTGGAAGTTAAAAATATTAATGGTTTTGGCAATATCGTTGAAGCTATTAACTATGAAATTAAAAGACAAAGTGAGTTAAAGGACGCCGGTCGCTACACCGAAGTATTACAAGAAACACGAAGATTTGATGAAGATACAGGTGTAACTATGCGAATGCGGAGTAAGGTTGATGCCATTGATTATAAATACTTTGTCGAACCAAATATTCCTAAATATAAAATTACCGATGATTTTATTACAAGTGTAAAGAAGGAAATACCCGAATTACCTCTAGCCAGAAGAGCAAAATACCTTAATTTATACCATTTAAATGAAGTTGATACTTCTATTCTTATTAAGGATAAGAGCTTGTCTGATTACTTTGATGAATGTATTAAATTAGGAATTGATGCCAAAGTTGCCGCCAATTGGATTATTTCATCGATTATGGGTTACCTAAATAAAACGGAAAAAAATATTAGTGAAATATATCTTACTCCCAAAAGATTAAAAGATTTACTTGAAAATATTCAAAAGGGAACTATTTCGGGTAAGCAAGCTAAAGAAATATTGATGAAAGTTTTAGAAGAAGAAAAAGAAGTTACTGCCTTTATTAATGAGGATAATGCTCAAATGTCTGATGCTAAAGCTCTAGAAGAATTAATAACCAATATCATTAATAATAACCCAAATCAAGTAGAGGCTTATCACAGCGGTAAAACTAATCTTTTTGATTTCTTCGTGGGTCAAGTAATGAAAGAAACTAAAGGCAAAGCAAATCCTATTTTAACTAAAGAAATATTACAAAAAATATTAAACAAATAAAGATAATTTTGAATTAAAAAAGTTATCTTTTTTTCTTTACTTATTTGTGCTATACTATATTTAGAATAGAAAAGAGGTCCAAGATGAGAAAAAAGAAGGAGCAAAAGACCCAAAATGCGAAAAAACAAATGACTTTTGTGCTAGCATTAATGGTATTTTTATTTGCTTATTGTTATATCATGTATACAGGGCTAGGTAATAATAATTTATTACATACGAATGTCGAACTTAAAGGGGGAGATGACGTTATAAGTGTTCGTTTACAAGAAATAATTCCATTTATCCCCAAAGTTGATGCTAGTATTATTACAGCCTATCAAAATAGAAAGATTCTTAATACTGATATTGATAATGATGTGCTCTTAATGAAAGCCTATGAAAATAGTGAAATTAAGACTAATGTAAGTTTTAATACCGTTTTAGAAAGATTATACGGAACTAATTTATTCTTAGTAAACAAAGATTTTAATCCCACTGGTAGTCTAAATTGTACTTATGATAGTAATACTATGAAATATACATGTAGTACACAAGAATATAACGATATTATATATGATTGTGTGCGTTATATCAATAAATTAAATATTAATGAAAATAATTATTATTTAACAGAAGATGTAATTTTTTATAGTCATGAAGTAAGTGAAGATGGTATTCTTTACAAAATATATACCGATGCCACATATAGTGAAATGGTTTCATCATTTACAGAATCTAATGTAAATACTGATATTGAAAAATATTTAATGGATAAATACCAAATATATACTAATACTTATAAAAGTAATTTTACAGTAAGTAAGAGTACATATCGTTGGTTTAGCACTGAAAAGATTTAAAATGATTAAAAATAAAACTTTAATAGGTTTAATTCTTATTTGTCTTCTTATTGTAGGACTTTTAACCATTACTTATTTTTTAAATTTATATAATAGTCAGCAATTAAATTTAGTTATAACCAAGAATAATGATACAAGTTATAATAATGTTTTAATAAAAAATAAAGAAGATTATCAAAACTTATTAACTGCATATAGTATTAAGGATATTCAAAGAAAAGATTTTCAAAAATATGATTATATAGTTAGTTTTATTCCTTATACTAAGACATTAAAAATAAATAATATTGATATAGTTTTAGATAAAGAAATAATTATTACCTTTGATATTAACCCTAAAGTAGAAGAGAGTAGTGATAAATTACTTATATATTTTATTCCCATTGCTAAAGATGCTATAAAGACTTTAGAAAATGTTAAACAAATATATAAATAGATGAGGAGAGTTTAAGATGTTTGGAAAAATAGTTTATATTAATGATTCAGTAGCTCATATTGAAAATTTAGGAGGGTCTGCAGCCTCTAATGACTTAATGAATATGCATATTATTTTTGAAGATAATAATCAAAGAATTTTAGGAGAAATAACCGAAATAAATGATAAAGTTATTAAGGTTCGTTTTTTAGGAGAATATATTGATAATAGGTATGTTAATGGGGTATTAAGAAAACCATTATTATCTTCGAAAATAAGAATAATTAATAGTAATGAGCTTTTAACTTTAATTGGTACTTTAAACGAAAAAACTTTTGTTTTAGGCGAAAGTGCTATATACAAAGGCTTTAAGTTGTGCCCGAATGTCAATGATTTATTTTCTAATCATTTAGCTATATTTGGTAACTCTGGTAGTGGTAAATCATGTGGGGTAGCCCGGATTGTGCAAAATTTATTTTCCAATGCAAGTGCGGTGCAGTTTAACGCTAATATATTTATTTTTGACGCCTATGGCGAATATAAAAATGCTTTTGGTAAATTAAATGAAATAAATAGTAGTTATAATTATAAATTTATTACGACTAATCCGACGGATCCTAATGACTTTTTATTAGAAATTCCCGTTAATTTACTTACTTTAGATGATATTGCTTTACTTTTACAAGCAAGTAGTCATGCTCAATTACCAATTTTGGAACATGCTATAAAGTTAGCTAAGATATTTTCGGTTAATTCTTTAGAAACGGAAAACTATAAAAACCATTTAATAGCTAAAGCCATGCTGGCGGTCTTATTTAGTAGTGAAACTATCTCTAATAAGAAAAATGAAATATTTACGATTTTAGAAGTATGTAATACGAAAGAATTTAACTTTGATAGTGAAATTCAAGGTTTAGGTTATACCAGAAGTTTAAGTGAATGTTTTGAAATTGATTCCAATGGTAATTTTGGGGAATCTGTGCTTATTACTGATTATATTTTAAAACATATTAATGATACTTTAGAAGAAATGTTACCCCCAACGGATGCTAGTTATGATTTAAAAGATTTAGCTCAAGCTTTAGAATTTACTTTAATTTCTCAAGGATTTCAACATAATTCTAGTATGCATGATGAAGCCGTAATTTTAAAGGTTAGATTAAGTTCCATTATTAATAGTAATCTTAATAAATACTTTATTGATAAAACGGTATCTGTTAAAGATTTTATTGCCTCATTAGTTAATTTTAATGGTAAAAAAGCCCAAATAATTAATATTAATTTAGAAGATGTCGATGATGCTTATGCCAAAGTAATAGTTAAGATATTTTCGCGGATGATTTTTGAATTTGCGAAATCTTGCGAAAAAAGAGCTTCAATTCCATTTCATTTATTCTTAGAAGAAGCCCATCGTTATATTCAAAAAGATAATGATACTTTCTTAATTGGTTATAATATATTTGACCGGATTGCTAAAGAAGGACGGAAATATGGGGTAATTCTTGATATAATTAGTCAAAGACCAGTTGAAATAAGTGATACGGTTATTGCCCAATGTAATAATTTCTTAATTTTTAAAATGACGCACCCTTTAGACATAAAATATATTGAAGAAATGCTTCCCAATATCTCCGCGGATATTTTGGATAAACAAAAAGTCTTACAACCTGGTAACTGTGTTTGCTTTGGCGGAGCCTTTAAAATCCCAATGATTGTAAAATTGGAATTACCAAATCCGTTGCCATATAGTTCTAACTGCGATGTTTCGGCTTGTTGGAAGGCTAGTACTGTATCTCCCGAAGTAAATAGTACGCCTGCCGTACCAAGTAATAATAATTTTGCTTCTCAAAATGCCTTATAATAGGCATTTTTTTAGCATATTTTAGGTCAAATTGGAAACCAAATTTGCAATTTTTGGACAATTATGCTATAATTGATGACATCCGTGCTAAAAAGAAAGGGTGTTAAATTAATAATTATGAAAGAATATGTCCTGAGTAACAAGAAAGGGTTACTATTAGTACTTATAGCAGTTCTAATAATGGGAGTAGTTGAATTTCAGAATATTAAACAAGAAAATAAAATAATGGTAAAATTAAATTACCAGTCACGAGGAACTGAAAATGAGCGAATAATTTCGCCAGAAGAAATAATAAATAACTTTTTTACAGAAAATGCAACCAAAATAAGCTTTTATGCAAAAGCATTTAGAATAAAAGAAGATAAACTTACATCTTTACTTAAAGAAAATAGGGAAGAATTAGACATACTTAATACAGATAATTTTGATTTAGTTTTAATTAATTATTTATTAGAACTAGAAAAAAGTAATCCGAGTTTATTTAATTTTAATATTGAAAGTAATAAAAAAAGTTCCGAATATATGCTCAATCTTTTAAAATATTATACAAGCGTATATCCTGATGTCGATTTTGCTTTAGCCGCGGGTATTGCCAAAATTGAATCGGGATATCGGGCCCAATATATGTTAAGTTGTAATAATATTTTCGGGGGCATGAGTAATGGTAAATTAATTAAATATCGAACTATTGAATATGGTATTTTAAGATTTATTATTCTTCTTAATGATAAATATTATGCTAAAGGCTTAAATACGGTAGCAACTATTGGTCGAGTATATAATCCCGTGATAAATGAAGAAGGACAAAAAATAGCTAGTCCAACTTGGGTTACTAATGTAACTAAGGCTATAGATGAATATCAAGAAATGGATCAAGATATTTCTTTAGAAAAAATAGTACTTGACAGCTAATTTGTCATATTAGTTGAATAATAAATAGTAATCGTGATATAATAATATTGTCTAAGGGATAAGTTTTATTTAGTATAAAACCGACTAAGATAAAATAAGGGAGTCTAATTGAATTATGGTGTAGAATACTTTCCCATTAAGTGATGAAAGGATCCTAAAGTAATTTATGTGATACCCACCTGCGGAGCGCGGGTTTTTTATCAAAAATGACTTACCTTTGGACTTTTTTATGCCAAAAAAAGTAATCCTTTTAAAGGGAATTATTTTTTTTCAATTAAGAATTTAGCTAAAGATGCTGGATCTTTTTCATTATAGACTATATCATAAATAACATCGATTATAGGTATTTCTACTTCTTTACGTAATAAGATTTTATGAATTACATCTAAAGTATAATAGCCTTCAACCGTGTTTTTAAGTAAAAATTCTTTTATTTTTTGCGAATTTTTAGTATGTCCGATTGTATAACCAAATTTAAAGTTACGACTTTTAGGACTCATACAAGTAAGCATTAAATCACCAACACCAGCAAAAGAAAGAATAGTTTTGGGGTTTCCTCCCAGATAAAAAATTAATTCTTTTAAATCATGAAGCGACTCATTAATTAAGAAAGCTTGGGTAGATTCCATATAGCCTAAACCATTTAAGATACCAGAGGCAATAGCAATACAGTTTTTGATAGCCCCACATAATTGCACTCCAATAATGTCTTTAGTGGGTCTTAACTTTAGATTTTCATTAGCTAAACACGCAATTATTTTATTTTCGCTTCTTTTATTCATCGAAGCTACAGCTAGAGCCACCGGATTACCATTTAACATGTCGACCGCGAAAGTAGGGCCAGATATAACCGTTATATTATTAGTTAAAAGTTTTTCAGAAACAATATTGGAAAGTAATTCTTCTGTGCTTTCTTCAATTCCTTTTGTGGCAATACAAACCGTCATGGAATGCTTAAAATAGGGCTTAATATCATCACATATTTTATCGACATATTTGGATGCACTAACAAAAAAGACAATTTTCGCCCCATTTAGCGCTTTTTCATAAGAACCTGTTAAATGCACATTTTGAGGTAAAACATCGTTATATAGGCCCTTTAAGGTACCATTTTGCTCCCAATCAGCGACTAAAGTGCTATTTTCACTCCACATCCAGATTTCATTATTCTTTTTAGCTAGTTCCAGACCAATCGCTAAACCATACATTCCGGTTCCTAAAAGACATATTTTCATTTTTCATTCCTCATTTCTTTATGTAAATTATTTAAACTAACTTCAACCTTATTATTTTTCATTTGATAATATTTCCGATTTCGGATATTTTCTGGCAAATAATCTTGTTTAACATAATCGTTAGGGTAGTTATGCGGATATTTATAATCTGGTGATGTCGTTTTAATATGATTAGGTACATTACCCGTATTTCCTTTATGAATATCGTTTAAAGCCTCATCAATAGCCATAATAGCACTATTACTTTTAGGAGATAGAGCCATTTCAATAACGATTTCTCCTAAAGGAATTCTGGCCTCCGGCAAGCCTACTAAGTCAGCTGCATGAATCGCCGCCATAAGCCGGGGACCAATTCCCGGATTAGCAAGACCGATATCTTCATAAGCAATAACACTTAAGCGTCTATAGATACTATCTAAGTCTCCGGCCTCAATTAACCTGGCAAGATAATGTAGGGAAGCATCAACATCACTGCCCCGAATAGACTTTTGAAAAGCACTTAAAACATCATAATGACCATCTTCATTGGCATCATGAAAAAAGGCTGGTTTATTATTTATTTCTTTTACTAAATCTAAAGTTATTTTTTTATCATCTGTCGAATAATAGCATACTTCTAGTAGGTTAATCGCAAAACGTAAGTCGCCACTTGCTAAATTGCTAATATATTCTAAGGCATCTTTATTTATTTTAATACCCGGTAAATACTTGGCAGCTTTTTTTAAACCCTCAGCAATATCCCGAACCGTTAATTCTTTAAGCTCAAATATTTGACATCTAGATCTAATCGCCGGATTTATTTTGTGATATGGGTTACTAGTTGTAAGACCAATTAATATAATACTACCACTTTCCAAGTGGGGTAATAAGATATCTTGTTTATCTTTATTCATCCGATGAAACTCATCAATTATTAAAACTAATTCCCCATTTAGTTTTGCTTCCATAATTGCCGTATCAAAATCACTTTTATTATTAATGGTGGCATTCATAAATTTAGCTTTTAAATTAAGTTCATTAACGATAGCATAAGCAATGGAAGTTTTCCCAATTCCTGGTTTTCCATATAAAATCATCGAAAAAAGCTTTCTATTTTTAACTAAATTAGAAAGTATTTTATTAGGGCCTACTAAATGTTTTTGGCCAATTACATCATTTAAACTTTTTGGTCGAAGTTTATCCGCTAAAATATCCATATAAACCACACTTTCCTTTCACTTCGTTCAAGGCACACATAGTCATGAAAAGATTATTTTTCAGACTACCTCACATAAATAATTATAGCACGTATTAATTAAATTTTCATTTACCTTAAGCCAAAATATAAGCTATAATATAAGTGAAGAGGCTATTATGAATGAAGAGTTAATAAACGATTACATTGATTATTTAAAATTTGAGCGTAAACTTGCTAAAAACACTTATCTTTCGTATAGCGAAAATTTAAAACAATTATGTCTTTATTTTAATGCTAAAAGTCTCCTTAATTTAACTAAAGATGATTTAAGAGATTATATCTATAAGTTAGATAAAACCCCAAGGACAAAAGCCCATTATTTAACCGTTATTAATTCTTTTTATAACTATTTAGTTATATCTCAAAGATTAGAGATTAATCCAGCATCTAGTATTAAAATGCCTAAACAACAACAAAAATTACCTAAATATCTAACGGAAGAAGAAGTTGAAAGACTTTTAGATATTCCTTGTCGTAAACCTTTAGATTACCGCAATAAAGCAATGCTAGAAGTTTTATATGCTACAGGCACGAGAATTAGTGAACTTACTTCCCTAAAACTAAATCAAATTGATTTTAATGAAGGTATTATTCGAATCATGGGGAAGGGGAAGAAAGAGCGAATGGTTCCTTTAAGTGATATGGCTGAAGAATATTTACAACTTTATCTTAATAATTATCGGCATTTTTTAATTAAAACGCCTACCGATTATGTCTTTTTAAATAAAGATGGGCAAGCCATAAGTAGAGTAGGTTTCTTTAAAATTTTAAAACAACTATGTACTAATGCTCATATAAAGAAAGATGTCTCACCCCATACTTTACGGCATTCTTTTGCCACCCATCTTCTTAACCATGGCGCAAATCTAAGAGACATTCAGGAACTACTCGGTCACGAAAATTTAGCTACTACGGAAATATACTCACATTTAACCAATAAAAAGCTCGTCGAAGATTATCAAAATCATCCACGAGCAAAAATAGAAAAAGAAATAAATTAAATTATTCTATTTTGATTCAGAATTACGAGCAGAACTGTTATTAGCTCTATTTTGACTTCTGTTGTTATTGCGTGCATTTGCTTTATTATTCCGTGCACTACATTTAGAACTATTATTATTTCTTGCGTTACTCATTTTTCTTCCCTCCCAATATTATTATGGATGTATTTTCTCTTTTTAAACGATAAATTAAATGGTAATTATTAGGAAAAAAGCACTAAATAAATGCATATACTTAAAAAGGGTGGGGTAGATGCAACTAATTAATTCTCTTTTAATTTCAACTTTCGCAGGACTTTCGACTTGTCTTGGAGCCATAGTCATCTTTTTTAAATTTAAAGAAAAAAATATTACCAAATTTATAACTACATCTTTAGCGTTTTCACTTACCACCATGATTGGGATTAGTATTACCGATTTATTACCCGAATCTACCTATAATTTATTACAAAGTTATGGCATACCTAAAGGTATTATTATTTCGCTTATTTTCTTTATTTTAGGTATTATTTTAATCAAATACTTAAATAAATTAATTGCGCATGCCGAGGCTCATAAAAATGATCTTTATAAACTAGGAATTTTAAATATGCTAGCCTTAATCTTACATAATTTTCCGGAAGGGATTGCCACATTCATGAGTACCTATAAAGATTTTAATCTAGGTTTAAAACTAGCATTAGCCATTGCATTCCATAATATCCCCGAAGGAATTAGTATTGCCGTCCCCATATATTACGCTACTAAAAGTAAAAAAGAGGCTTTACTTAAAACCTTTTATTCCGGAATAGCCGAACCGATAGGAGCATTCTTAGCTTATATTTTCTTAAGTTCTTATATAACTGATAACTTAATAAGTATTATTCTTATCTTAGTTGCCGGTATCATGATTACTTTAGCGATTGAAGGAATGTTACCGAAAGCCCAAAAGTATAACCAAAATAAATATTTATATTTAGGAATAGGGATAGGAGTTATCTTAATCTTATTTAATTATTTTGTCTTTTAAGAACAAAAAAATATCTCAGATTTTGTTTCCAAGAGTTAAGTTAACATAATATATATTATTTTATAATAGGAATTTTCTTTATATAAGGCATAATTACTTAATTATATATTAAATAAGGTTATATACGCGCGTATTTACTTATCCCCTATTAATTTGATTTAGTAGGGGAGTAGGCTTATTTTTTTAGGCAAAATAGGCCATAAAAATTAAATAATACTAGAATAGAGATAATTATACCCCCTAGAATATCGGAAAAATAGTGAGCACCTAAATAGATTCTACTTAGCATCACCAGAAGGGCAACTATACTTAAAAAAACCGTCAAAACTACTTTTAAATTTTTATTTAACCTCCCCTTCTCTTGCCAAATTAGAAAAATAAGGAAACCAATTAAAGTAGAAATAGCAATAGTATGACCAGAGGGAAAACTGTAGGTATCTTCAATAACTAATTTTAAAACATCCGGTCTAGGACGAGCAATAATAAGCTTTAAAACGCTACTTAAAGACATGGCAATAATAATCAGAAGAAGAAAGAACTTTCCCCTACTTTTCCAAAGCGTAATTAAAATGACTATCGTTGCTAAAACAATAAAAACTGTGCTACCCAGGAAAGTAATCATTTTAAATATATTTGTTAAAGCAGGATTAATAAATGAAGAAATACCTTGATAAACTAAACTATCTATCGTATTTATTACCTCAGTTTTAATTAAAATAATAAGAATTATAAAGAAACTTAAAAGAACAATATCACCAATAATTAATTTCTTTTTTGTCATTTTTTCCTCACCTTAAAAACTCAATAAGGATTCTCCCCCTATTGAGTACTTCTTATAATTTTCTGGCTTCAATCTCAGCTAGTTTTTCATAGAATTCAATCGCATTATCAGGGGTTACATCATCATAACCTAATTCTCTTAATGCTTGAGCCTTAAAGGTCATTAATTGTTGCGTTCTACTTAGTTTATCTTCATTTTTTTGTTCAATTTCTTGAATGAATAGCCGGTGATTTTCCGCTACTTTCTTCCGATCAGATTTACCACTATTATATAGTGAAATAGCTGTATATAGTATTCCTTCAAAGGTAAATTGTTTATCTTCATCAAATTCATATTCATCCGGTTTTATAAAGCAATTACTTTTGGCCATATAAGCAAGTAAATACTTAATTTCCGGAATGTTTTCCATAGCTTGTAATAAGTAATATAAGTATTTCATAGTAATACCAGCATCACCATCACTATCTTCTTCAAGCTTTTCTTTAAGTAAGAAGATAATATCATTTAGTAATACTTTTTTATCTTTAGTTAAATTATCAGTGTTTAAATATTCTAATTCATTATTTGATTTAACCGCACTATTTAACCTTTTTTCAACACTTAACATATATTCAGTGGTTACTTGTATATTATTAAATGTTTCTTCATCACCTTCTGTAATATCAAATAATTGTAATAATAAAAGTTTCTTTTCTTTAGGCCATTTATCTAAGTCATCTAAAACTAAATAGTTATATACCATTTGCCGAGATACACCTAAATACTTCGCTAGTTTTACTTTAGAAATCCCCAATTCTTGTAATAATTCATTTAATCTTTTCACTTACTATTCACTACCTATCCTTTTAATTTACAATATAATTATATCGAAGTTAACATAAAAGTGTCAAGTAAAATTATGACAAATACCATAAATCTTCGTCATTTTTCTTGACTTTTTTAATAAAACCACACCCTAAGCATTCTTCACCTAAATAAAGAACACAAGCTTGTCCTGGCGTTACGGCTTTTACTTTTTCGTGATATATTACTCTAATTTCATTATTTTCTAAATATTCCAAGGTAACAGGATAATCACTGCCCCGATATCTAAATTTCGCGGTACAAAAACATGGTCTTAAAGGACTTATAAAATTAACATTTTCAATTATACATTCATCAGTTTCTAAGTATTCTTCATTAAAAGTGACATAAAGGATATTTTTTTTAACATCTTTACCACAGACAAAGTGTTTTTTAGGATTTCCCCCAATTCCCACATTTCTTCTTTGACCAATCGTATAATTCATTAAGCCATTGTGTCTACCAATAACTTCTTTAGTTTCAACATCAATAATATCCCCAGAATTAGGTTTAAGATAATTTTGCACAAATTTTTGATAATGTCTTTCTCCTATAAAACAAATACCCGTCGAATCTTTTTTATCAGCGACATAAATATTATTTTCGGCAGCTATCTTTCGAACCTCATCTTTTTTTAGATTACCAATGGGAAATAAGACATTACGAAACATTTCGCTTTTAACATCAGCTAAAAAATAAGTTTGATCTTTATTTAAATCTTTAGCCCGAAGTAACTTACCATCTTCATATCTGGCATAATGACCAGTAGCTATATAATCAGCGCCTAATTTTAAAGCTTCTTTAATAAATAAATCAAACTTTATATACCGGTTACATAACATATCGGGGTTCGGAGTTCTACCTATTTCTAATTCTTTTAAAAAGTAAGAAAATACATAATCCCAATACTCTTGAATAAAGTCCACCCGATGTAGTTTAACACCCAAATCTTCACAAACCTTTAGAGCATCATTATAATCTTCTTCCTGAGGACAAATGTTGGTCGCAAGCATCATACCTTCGCTATCATTATTTATGGCACTATCCCAATTACGCATAAATAAACCTTCAACATCATATCCTTCTTTTTTTAATAAATACAAGGCAACCGCAGAGTCAACTCCCCCACTTACACCTACAATAACTTTTTTCATACTTAATCACTACTTAAAGTATACCTTAAATAACTAAAAAATTAAAGATATTTATCAAATTATTCCCAATAAAATAAAGAATAATATCATTTAAAATAATTAAAATTATACACATTAAAGCTTTTTTAAATAAAACAATAATCTTATCTTTATAAAATCTATTCTTTTTAACTAAATAATTTATAATATTAATACTTATTTTAATTAAAGTCGTAATTAACATTATTAAAAGAAATAAATAAACTAATTTCGTAATAATATTATAAATTAAACCAAAGATAAAGCCTTTAAAACCACCTACAATAATAAAGTTATCCAATGAAAATCCAATTAAAAAACCATTATATAAAAGATATATTATTCCTAAAGGTATGCCTATTACTAAAAAAGATGCAATAAGTAATAAAGGTAAAATAAAAATATGGGTAGATATTAAATTAATGCGAATATTACTTAAATCTTGTAAAAAATTATGAAAACTAGTCTCTATTAATATTCTACTATTATTACTAAGAAAAGCTACATATACAAAACCTAATACTAAACCAATTCCCAGTATAATACTTAAAAATATAAAATACTTTTTATTAATGCTTGTCCACATTTTTCATCACCTATTCAAATATATGTTAATCATTAGTTAAAATGATACCGATTTATAATATAGATAACAAACAAAGGTGAACTTTGTTTGTGGGAGGTAT
>CANQXV010000017.1 GCA_947627895.1 uncultured Bacilli bacterium | reverse complement strand
ACAATATTATTCATATCCAATTCCCCCTTACTATGAATGTAAATAAACTATAACAAATATACGTTCGTGCGTCAATGTTTTTTAATTATTTTTGGAAATATTTAAAATAATGCCAATACTAGCCATGCTGACAAGTAAAGATGAACCGCCATAAGATAGGAAGGGAAGAGTTACGCCTGTCACGGGAATAAGACCAATAACTACCGCGATATTTAAAAGAGCTTGAATAATTATGCCAATACCTAGACCAAAGGATAAATATTTGGCAAATAAATTATTAGTTTTTAAACTTATTTTTATGATGCGGTAAAGAATAAAAGCAAAAAATGAAGTTACAATTAAAATACCAATAAAACCAAATTCTTCTGAGATAATGGAGAATATAAAGTCCGTTTGAGGTTCGGGCAAATAAAATTGTTTTTGACGAGATTGTAAAAATCCTTGACCAAGTAATCCACCTGGCCCGATGGCATAAAGGGACTGGATAATTTGGTAACCACTACCTAAGGGATCACTCCAAGGGTTAAGAAAGGAAATAATTCGCATCATCCGGTAGGGAGCCATAATAATTAAACCGACAATACCAACTAGACCTAAAAGACCAATTTTAATAAAAAAGGAAAGTTTGACTCCGGAGATAAAAATCATGACAACTAAAGTTAAAACGATAACCATGGCTGTACCAAAATCAGGTTCTAACATAATTAGAGCAAAAAATAAACCTATAATTAAAAGAAGGGGTAAAACACCTTTTTTAATATCTTTAATAATTCTGTTATTGCGAGCTAGGTATTTGGAGACATAAATAATTAAACCAACTTTAGCAAATTCACTAGGTTGAATACCTAAACCCCCAATACCAAACCAACTTCTAGAACCATTTCTAATGCTACCAATGCCGGGAATTAAAACTAAAATAAGGAGAATAAGACAACCAATTAATATTTTATTCGCGTGTTTTTCATAAATGTGATAATCAATTTTACTTAAAATAAGCATTGCAAGTATTCCTAAAATAAAGAATATAGATTGCGATTTAACAAATTTAAAAGCATCATGATAACGATATTCAGCCCAAATACTAGATGCCGAATAAATCATGATGATACCAAAAAGGATGATAGCGATAACAGCAATAAAAAGTCCTTTATCAAATTTTTTTGGTGGCATCTAAAGCTTCACCCCTTTTATCATAATTTTATGAATTAAGAATGAAAATTAAGTCAAAATTTTTACAAATTTAATATATTTAGACTATTATTTTAACTATTATTTTGGTATAATTTTCTTATCGGAAAGAGGTTTTCGTTATGGCAATGACCAGAAGTGAGTTAAGAGAAAAAATAATGATTATTTTATATCAATTAGATGTCTATACAAGTGGTAATATTTCTTATGATGTTGAGGAAGTAATTAAAGAAAATATGCCGATTGCCAGTGAATTTGTAAAAGACATCGTTTTTGGGGTTGTAACTTATAAAGAAAAAATTGATGAGTTAGCTAATAAACATATGCTTGATTGGACAATCGATAGATTAGATAAAAGTGGGGCCGCAATACTTCGAATGGCTATATATGAGCTAATGTATACGGAAACCCCGGAAGTTGTTGTTATTAATGAAGCGGTAGAACTAGCGAAAAAATATTGTGATGATGCGGTGAGAAAAATAATAAATGCGGTTTTAGATAGGATAATTAAAGAATGATATTAACTAAAGATGATTTAGGTAGAATTAGAAAAGTAAAACTTGCAACTAAAATTAATATATCGGGGAAAGAGTTTTATGTTAAAAAAGCTTATGATGCTGACGGGCGAAATGAAGGTATAGATTTAGCAATTAATGAACTTATTAATGCTGAAATATTAAAAAGAATTGGTCTTATTAGTCCTGATATTGAAATTATTAAATTAAGAGATAACGATATCTATATTCTTAGTGAAGATATAGCTACTTTAGGTAATTTTAAAACTGTATCATCTTTAGGATTAACCCGCGAATCCAGTTCTTCACTTTTTAATATTTGGAACTTTTTAACGGAAAAGTATCGGGATAATAAAAGAATACTTGCTCAAATACCGGAGTTATTTAAAGAAATAGTTACAATGTATTTATATGATATAATGATGGGAAACTGGGATCGTTTAGGTGATAACTGGGGGATAATCTTTAATGATGATGAAAGCGAGATTATTTCTCTTGCTCTTTTGGATAATGAGTATCATTTAGATAATTTTATTCCTAATATTTCAAGTTTACCAGAAGGAGATGCTTGGTTTCAAAAAAGAAGACAATTACTTATGGAGGAAGCCCCAGTTTATGAAATTAGGCGCAAGGAGGCCATAGACCAAGAATTAAGACGATTTTTTTATGAATCAAGTTCCGAATTTTATCAAGTTTTTGCCAATTTATATGATACTTTAACCCCTAAGTTTTATGAAGAAATACTTGATGATTTAGAACAAACAAAAGGTATACATACCTCGAAAGGGATAATACCTTTAGAAATTACGAGAAAAGATGAATTAATTGCCAAATATATCGAAAATTATGAGAGAATAGGCCAAATATGGCAGGAGGCTATTCATGGACGAAAATAAATATTTAAAAATAAGTGAAATTAATAATTATATTAAAACCCTTTTAGATCATGATTCGTTTTTAAATAAAATCTTTTTAAGAGGAGAAATTAGTAATTTTAAAAATCATACGACCGGTCATTTATATTTTTCTCTAAAAGATGATAGTGCGAGAATTAATGCGGTTATGTTTGCGCGTGATGCCCAAACTTTAGACTTTTTACCTAGTGATGGGATGAATGTTTTAGTAGAAGGTCGCATTAGTGCGTATCCGGCGCAAGGAAGTTACCAAATCTATGTTGAAAAAATGGTTGTCGATGGTTTAGGTGCTTTATATATTGAGTATGAAAAACTAAAAAAAAGATTAAATGCAGAAGGCTTGTTTGCCAAAGATCATAAAAAAGCAATTCCCAAATACCCCGAAAAAATTGGGGTGGTAACAGCATCCACCGGCGCAGCGGTAAGAGATATTATGAGTACGATAAAAAGACGGTATCCAATTTGTGAGGTTATTTTATTTCCTTCTTTAGTCCAAGGAGATAGTGCTGCTCCAAATATTGCCAAACAAATAAAAAGAGCTGATGAATATGGTGTTGATACCATTATTGTTGGTCGGGGTGGAGGTTCGATCGAAGACTTATGGGCTTTTAATGAAGAAATAGTAGCCAGGGCCATATATGATTGTAAAACCCCAATAATTTCCGCAGTTGGTCACGAAATAGATTGGACCATCGCCGATTTTGTCGCCGATCTTCGGGCCCCAACTCCAACGGGGGCCGCGGAAATGGCTGTACCAACGATAATAGATACCAATAATATGCTCGATAATTTAAAAATTAGATTAAATAAAAATATTAAGAATATGGTTAATACTAAATTTATTGCCTTACGAAATTTAAAAAGAAGTTTTGTTTTAAAAAATCCCATGGCCATATACGAAACGAAAATGCAAAAATTTACTAATTTAGTGGAACAATTAAAACAAAATATGAAAACTTTTCTAAATGATAAAACGAATAAATATGAAAAGATAAAGGGTTCGTACATTTTACAAAATCCCTTTAATATTATTGAAAAGAAACAAAATCAATATGAAATGTTAGTTAAAACCTTAAAATTAGTTAATCCCCTAAACATTTTAGAAAAAGGATATTCCTTAGTCCAAATTAATAATAATGTTATTAGGGATAGCGAACAAGTACATATTCATGATATTATAGATATTAGATTTCATCAAGGCGAAGTAAAAGCCGAAGTAAAGGAGATAAAAAATGCAAAGATTAAGTCAAAAACAAGCAAATGATATTAAGGGGTTAGATGAACAATTAGCGAAATTGAGTGCGGATTATCAAGATCTGATGTGGGATCTAAATATCAAAAAGATGGATTTAGACCAAATGAAAAAACAAACTGATAGAATGGCTAAAGCTGATTACAGAAAAAATAGGCGAGCCTATTATGATGCAGTTGACCAAAAACTTGATAAAAAGATAAATAAACTTCTTAAAATTGTTATTTGGGGTTCTCTTGGTACGGCTTTAGTTTTTTCCCTACTTTTAACTCTTGCTATGCATAATAACTTTATAAGTTTTCTAAAAATAATACCATCGGTGGAACTAGCCACCTTTATTACTTTTGTTTTTAGTTTGGCACCAAGTATGTATTATGCATTTAAAGAATTTAGTGAAGATAATCATCGGGAAATATATTATGAAGAAGACCCTGAGATAGGTAAAAGACGGAAGAAAGAAAAAAGATTAGCGCGAAAATGTCGGGATTTAGAAACTAAAAGAGACATAATGAAAGCTAAATTAAAGAGCTTAGAAGATAGTAAAGCTCAAGTTATTTGCTACTTAAATAATTATGTAGCTGAAATGAGTAATAATTTAGAAATTGGTAAAAATTATGAAATGCGACCAAAAGAATTTAAATTTGGGGAAGATTCTTTAGTTCCCCATCATAAAAATTATGCAGAATTAGTTCCGCTTGGGGAAACAAAATTAGTTCGAACTAAAAATAAAAAAGGAGTTGAAGAATAATGGAAAAATCATTTGAAAATGCCCTTGCCGAACTTGAGGGTATCGTTAAAGAACTTGAAAGTGGCACTGTTGAACTTGATGATGCCATAAATAAATATACGGAAGCAATGCAATTAGCTAAGTTTTGTAATGAAAAATTAAATAATGCGACTAAAAAAGTTAACGAAATTTTAACGGATGATAATGAATTAAAAGAATTTAAAGTTGAAGATGAAGGCTAGGTGAAAAAATGGAAGTAAAAGATATTACCAACCGGGACCAAGATTTTGCTAAGTGGTATACGGATGTTTGTAAAAAAGCGGATTTAGTGGATTATTCGTCCGTTAAAGGGAGTATGATAATTAGACCCCTAGGTTATGCTATTTGGGAAGAAATGGTTCATGTTTTAGACCAAAAATTTAAAGAAACGGGTCATGAAAATGTCCAAATGCCCATGTTTATTCCCGAGTCCCTTTTAAATGTCGAAAAAGAACATGTGGAAGGTTTTGCCCCTGAGGTTGCTTGGGTTACTATGGGTGGCAAGGAAAAACTTGAAGAAAGAATGTGTGTGCGACCTACTAGTGAAGTTCTTTTTTGCGAACACTTTAAAAAAATAATTCGTTCTTATCGAGATTTACCAAAATTATATAATCAATGGTGTACGATAGTAAGATGGGAAAAAACAACTAGGCCTTTTTTAAGAAGTAGAGAAATCTTGTGGCAAGAAGGTCATACGATGCATGCAACTGCTGAGGAAGCCAAAGCTGAAACCTTAAGGATGTTTAATATCTATCGGGAATTTCAAGAAGAATATTTGGCAATGCCAGTAATAACGGGAAAAAAGACGGAAAAAGAAAAATTCGCGGGGGCCGAAGAAACTTATACGATTGAAGCTATGATGTATGATGGTTATGCGCTTCAAAATGGAACGAGCCATTATTTTGGCCAACATTTTGCCAAAGCTTTTGACATTGAATTTGTGGATGCTAATAATAAAATTGATACGCCTTACCAAACGAGTTGGGGATGTACTACCAGAATGATTGGAGGCTTAATTATGACACATAGTGATAATAATGGTTTAGTTTTGCCACCTAAAATTGCCCCATGGAAAGTAATTATTATACCGATTGGCGAGGTAGCTGAACGCCTTGCAACCTTAGAAGAAAACTTAAAAAGCCACCACATTACGTATAAGATTGATAATTCTAATAAAACACCTGGTTTTAAATTCGCGGAAGCTGAAGTTAAAGGTTATCCTATTAGAATCGAACTAGGTGAAAGAGACTTAAGAAATGATGAAGTAACTTTAGTTCGAAGAGATACTTTAGAAAAAACAAAAGTTAAATTTAATGAAATTCTACCTAAGGTTGAAGAATTAATGGAAACTATGCAAAAAGATATGTATGATAGAGCCAAAATTCGTCGCGACAGCATGATATATGAGGCCCATACCTACGATGAATTAAAAGACATTGCCAAAAATAAGTCGGGCTTCATTAAAATAAATTGGTGTGGTGATATGGCTTGCGAAGATAAAATTAAAGAAGATACGACTTTAAAAAGTAGATGTTTAATTGAAGATGAAGTACCAGATGAAGTTTGCGTTGTTTGTGGCAAAAAAGCCCAAACTAAATTATATATTGGACGGCAATATTAAGTTAAACTTTTGAGTTTAACTTTTTTTCTTTTATGGTTGAGAATAGGGTAAAAATATTGTATAATTAATATTGAAATAAAATAAAGGGATTGTGTGATACTCATGTTTAGAGACTTTGATTACGAAAATAAACCTGTTGTAGATATAGTTAATGAAATGATTATCGATGCAATTAATCGGAATGCATCCGATATTCATTTTGACCCAACGGAAGAAGCCTTAAATGTTCGCATTCGGATTGATGGCGAACTTTTAGAGTATGCCAAAGTTCCTAATTTTGTTAAGAAAAACTTACTGACAAGAATTAAAATTATCAGTGGAATGAATATAACCGAAACGAGACTTCCTCAAGATGGAGCTATCAAAAACTTAACTCAAGATATTGACCTTGACCTACGGGTATCTAGTTTACCAATTGTTGATGGCGAAAAAATCGTTATTCGGATTTTGAATTATAAAATGAGTAGTAGTGGGTTAGAAAACTTAGGCTTAACTCAAAATAACTTGGAAAAAATTCAAAAGTTAATTAGTTTACCAAACGGTATTGTCCTAGTTGCCGGGGCTACTGGTAGTGGGAAATCAACAACTGTTTATGCGGCTTTGCAAATACTTAATACCCCTGAACGCAATATTATTACAGTTGAAGACCCGGTCGAAATGAAAATTCCGGGAATTAACCAAGTTCAAGTTATGAGTGAAATTGGTCTTACATTTGGTAATACTTTAAGAAGCATTTTACGGCAAGACCCGGATATTATAATGATAGGGGAAATCCGGGATAATGAAACCGCACGAATTGCGGTAAGAGCCTCTATTACAGGTCACTTAGTATTATCGACAATCCATACTAATAACTCTTTAACAACAATTGAAAGATTACTTGATATGGATGTTGAAAGATATTTATTAGGGAGTGCCCTAACGGGTATAGTATCCCAAAGATTAGTTAAAAGATTATGTCCAAAATGTCGGATTGAAAGGGAAACAACAGCTTATGAAAAACTTTTATTTAAAAAAGCGTTAGGTAAGGATGTTGCGAAAATTTATACCGCGAATGGTTGTAATGATTGTATAAGAGGTTACTTAGGTCGTATTGCTTTACACGAAGTTTTAATTATTAACCAAGGGGTAAGAGATGCAATAGTAAATAATGCATCTAAACCGGAATTAAGACATTTAGTTTATCATGAATCAGATGTTGCATCTTTGCTACAAGATGGTTTAGATAAAGTTATTGAAGGTCTAACTTCAATTGATGAAATATTTAGAGTAATTGATGTGGAAGATGATATTGATGAAAATGATGTTGAACTTAAAAATGCCTTTATTGGTAAAATTACAAGTGAACAATTAGATGAAGCGACTAATAATTTTAAGGCAGTTCAAAATACGGAAACTTTAGAAAATACCTCTGTTTCAGGAGAAACTATAATTAATCAACCAACGATTGTGCCTTTACCTAAAATACCTGATCCGGCGGTATCTACAGAGGTACCTAATATTGCTTTTGACAATAATGAAGTTTTAACGGTGCCACCCGCAAATGATGTAAGTTCTATTGATACTATATAGTAACGAAAAAAGATGATGGAAAAAAATCATCTTTTTATTTTTCACCTTCTTCGAGCATGGTTGTAATAAATATACCATAACCTGTTAAAGGATTATCAACAATTACATGAGTAACAGCCCCTATTAATTTACCATTTTGAATAATTGGCGAACCACTCATGCCTTGAACAATACCCCCAGTTTGATTAATTAAATCTTCATCATTTAATTTGAAAGTTAAATTTTTAACTTTAGCGGTTTCATTAATCGCGGTTATTTCAATTTTATATTCTTTTATTTCTTCATTCTTTAAAACAGTATAAAGAGATGCTTCTCCTAAAGAGACATCACTTGATGAGCCTACCGGCATTAAATCTTTATTAGGAAGTTCAGCCTTATACTCGCCATAAATACCATAATTTGTATTTTTAGTAATAGTGCCATAGATGGTATTGTAATAGAATTTAGCATTTTTACTACCTGCGATACCATTCGAACTTTTATCGATACTCGTGATAGCATTTCTAAAGATATTACCACTTTTAATTTCAACAATACTGTTGGTATTAGTTTCAATTATTTCATGACCTAAAGCACCATAGATATGCGTTTCGGGATCAATATAAGTAAGGGTGCCAATACCAGTAATATTATCTTTAACATAAAGGCCAGTTTTATATAAACCATCATCAAAGATTAATGGTAGTGATATTTCTTTTTCTTTATTATTATGTCTTATCGTAAGTTCGACAGCCTCTTTATTGATATTTGCCTCAATCATTTTTGTTAATTCTTTAACAGTATTTATGCTATGACCATTTACTTTCATAATATAGTCTCCTGGTTTTATCTCCGGTGTTCCTTTATTATAATGGCCGTTTACCTCATAAAAACCAATAACTAAAATACCTTTACTGTTAACTTCAATTCCTAAAGTATCACCACCTGGGATTAAATATTCGGAATAGGCGGCAACACTAAAGGGGAGAAAGAGACTAATTAATAATATTAATACTTTTTTCATTTACCTTCACCTAAATATATGATACCCAAATTAATTATTTTTAAGGCGTCATATATTGGTAACTGGAAATTTTTACTAAATTAATTGTTGACGAACATATATTTGTATAGTATGATGTTTTTAGGGTAATATTAATTTGTTAAAATGTGACTTTTGGCTTTTGTTAAGAGTCCAGATATAGTATAATTGTTTTATGAGGATGGTGATAATATGGACGATCGTTTAATTGATTCCAATCTTAAAGAAGAGGATATTTTTGAAAAAAATATTCGGCCACAAATGTTAAGTGAATATGTGGGTCAACAACAAATAAAAGAAAATCTTGCAGTTTTTATTGAAGCGGCCAAAATTCGTAATGAACCCTTGGATCATGTTTTGTTATATGGGCCTCCAGGATTAGGAAAAACAACACTTGCGCATATTATTGCTAATGAAATGGGAACTAATATTAAGACAGCCAGTGGACCTTCAATTGAAAAAAGTGGCGATCTCGCCGCCATATTATCGACTTTGGAACCTGGGGATGTGTTATTTATCGATGAAATTCATCGGATTCCTTCCTATATTGAAGAAATACTATATCCCGCGATGGAAGATTTTGAAATGGATATTGTGATTGGAGCTGAAGGTAAAAGTAAGAGCATTAAAATAGATTTGCCTCCCTTTACTTTAGTGGGAGCAACTACCAGAGCTGGAGACTTATCTAGTCCCTTAAGAGACAGGTTTGGCATAGTTAATAAATTAGAGTTTTATAGTGATGAGGAACTATGCGATATTGTTAAAAGAACGAGTGATGTTTTAAGTATGCATATTGATGATGATGCGGCCATGGAACTAGCTAGACGAAGCCGGAAAACTCCTCGAATTGCCAACCGTTTATTTAAAAGGGTAAGAGATTTTGCCTTAGTTGAAGGTGATGGCTACATAAATTTAGATATTACTTTAAAGTCTTTAGACCGTTTAAAAGTCGATAAATATGGCCTTGATAATATTGATATTGATTATTTAAATGCTTTAATTACTAAATTTAATGGTGGACCCGTAGGTATTGAAACAATAGCAACAGCGATAGGCGAAGAGGTAACAACAATTGAAGATGTTGTGGAACCATTCTTGCTTCAAGAAGGTTTTATTAAAAGAACGGCTCGCGGTCGAGTAGCAACGGAAAAAGCTTACAAGCATTTAAAAATTGTTAATCAAGCATCACTTTTTTAAGGAGGGATATATTTGAAAATAATTGATGGGAAAAAAATTGCGGAAGAATACTTAGACCAATATAAAAAAGAAATAGCCGAATTAAAAAATAACGGCATTGCTTTAGGTTTGGGTATTATTTTGGTTGGTCAAAATCCAAGTAGTGTCATCTATGTTCAAAATAAAATAAGATTATGCGAGGAAATGGGGATTAATGCGTATTTAAAAGAATTATCAGAAGATATAAGTGATGAAGAACTAATTAAGCATATTGAAGAATATAATAATGATTCTAAAATAACCGGGATTCTTATTCAAAGTCCATTGCCAGCTAAGTTTGATGAAGGAAAAATAATGAATTTAATTGATTCAAATAAGGATGTTGATGGTTTTGGCCTTCATAATATGGGGGCTTTATCTTTAAACCAAGAACGAATTATGGCAGCAACACCATTAGGTATAATTAAATTATTAGAACATGAAAATATTGAAGTTGCGGGTAAAAATGTGGTAATCGTGGGTCGCAGTAAAATAGTCGGTCGGCCCTTAGCCTTAGCTTTATTAAATAGAGATGCCACGGTTACAATTTGTCATAAGAAGACGAAAAATTTAGCTAGTATTACAAACAAGGCTGATATTTTAATCGTTGCAATTGGGCAACCTAAATTTATTAAAGCTAATTACGTAAAAGATGATGCCATTGTAATTGATGTAGGAATTACAAGGTGTGATGGTCATTTATATGGTGATGTTGATTTTGAGGCGGTAAAAGAAAAAGTAGCTTATATTACACCAGTTCCCGGGGGAGTGGGACCGATGACTAAAGCTATGATAATTCATAATTTAATAAAATTATCCAAAGATGGGAGGTAATAAAATGGATAAAATTTTAGCAGATGCTTTAAAAAAAGAAAGGATTCGTCAAGAAGAAAATATTGAGTTAATAGCTAGTGAAAACTATGTTTCCAAAGATGTTTTAGCTTTACAAGGAAGTATTTTAACGAATAAATATGCCGAAGGATATCCAGGCAAAAGATATTATGGGGGTTGTGAAAATATTGATATTTTTGAAGAACAAGCTCGGGAATATTTAAAAAAATTATTTGGTGCTTCATATGTAAATGTGCAACCACATTCCGGTTCCAGCACTAATATGGCCGTATATCGGACCTTACTTAATCATGGTGATAAAGTCATGGGAATGAATTTAAGTAATGGCGGTCATTTAACCCACGGGCATCCTTTATCTTTTAGTGGTCAAGATTATTGTATAGTGGACTATGATGTTGACCCTAAAACGGAAATGATTGATTATGAAGCTTTAAGAACTAAAGCTTTGGCGGAAAAACCTAAAATGATCATTGCCGGGGCCTCAGCTTATTCTAGAATTATCGATTTTAAAAAGTTTCGGGAAATATGTGATGAAGTAGGGGCATACCTTATGGTAGATATGGCCCATATTGCGGGCTTAGTCGCAACTGGCTTACATCCTTCCCCAATTCCCTATGCTGATGTTGTAACCTCAACAACTCATAAAACTTTAAGAGGGCCAAGGGGAGGAATAATTTTAACTAATAATGCTGAAATTGCTCAAAAAATAGATAAAATTGTCTTCCCAGGTATTCAAGGGGGACCTTTAATGCATGTCATTGGGGCTAAAGCTCAAGCCTTTTATGAAGCTTTACAACCGGAATTTAAAACCTATCAAGAACAAGTTTTAAAGAATACTAAGGCTCTTGCCACATCACTTCAGGATGAAGGTTTTCGAATTATAAGTGGGGGAACCGATAATCATTTAATTTTAGTTGATGTTAAAAGTGCAACGGGTCTAACTGGTAAAGAAGCCGAAAAATTATTAGATGAAATTCATATAACCGTTAATAAAAATACGATTCCTAATGATAGTGAAAAACCTTTTATTACGAGTGGGTTAAGATTAGGAAGTCCCGCGATGACAACCAGAGGTTTTAAGGAAGATGAATTTAAAACCGTAGGAAAAATTATTGCTGAAGCTCTTAAAAATGCTGATGATAAAAAAATTTTAAATAAATTAAGTACTGAAGTTTTGGCTTTAACCAAAAGATTTCCTTTAGATTATTAGAGGTTTCAGATGAAAGTTAAATTATTAGGCTTAACCAGTAAAAAATATTTTGAAAAACAAGTAGAAATTTGTGCGGCGGCGGGAAAATTATCCCGGATGCAAGGCACAGTTTTTGATGCGGTAGCTAGCATGAATGACTATGATAAAGCTTTGAGATTTGTGAATCGAGTCATTGGGATGGGACACACTTCAACGATTGACCATGACTATATGGTTTTTGCTTTAAGTGGTGTTTCGCCCATTGTTGAACAAACAATTATCGAAGAAAGATTTGCATCTTTCACAGTTAAATCTAGACGAGAAGTTGATTTTAGTACTGTTTCTTTCGTGATTCCTACTTTCCATAATGAAAAAGGTGAAGTTTTAAAAAATAATCGTAGTCTTCAAAAAAAATATGCTAATCATATGCAAAAATTATTTGCGAGCTATAGCACTTTTGTCGAAAATGGTATCAAAAAGGAAGATGCTAGATTTATTTTGCCATATTCTTTTCATGGCGAAATAATCATGGGCCTAGATGGAACATCTTTAGCTAGAATGATAAATTCTTTAACTAAATCGGACCTTAGTAAGATTGATGAACTCTGGCTTTTAGGTGAAAAATTAAGAAAAATTGCGGAAGTAAGAGCGCCTTATATTAAAACTTTACTAGAAAATTATGAGGATGAATCTGCTAAAAAAATAATAAGGAGCTTAGAACCAAAGATAAGTTTTGCTTTACTAGATGAACCTCTTTTACTTAGTGCAACTCCTGATATTGATAAAACTATATTTGTTAATGCTTTAATGCGGGAGTATTCCCTAACTTATCCTGAGGCACTAAAAATTTACGATAAAGATATTAAAAATAATGCTAAATTGCAACAAGATTTAATGCACGAAATATTTAGTGACCCTAATCATGAAGATTTAAAACAAATTAATATGCGCTTTAATTTTAGTGTACCATATGCTATATTAACGCATTATACAAGACACAGACGTCTAGCTTTATCAATACCTCGGTTTGCACCTATCAAAGATTTAACTAAATATTTAATTCCACCGGCAATTAAAAGTAATTATAAATTAAAAGAATTATTTATAAATATATATGCCGAAAATAATAAAGTATATAATGAATTTAAGTCTTTAGGTATAAGGGATGAAGATTTAGTTTACTTTATTTTAAGTGGTAATATGATAAATGTAGTTGTTAATTTTGATGGCGAAGCATTCCGGTGGATTTGTAGGTTAAGAGAATGCACGAAAGCCCAATGGTGTATTCGGGAAAATGTTACCAAAATGCATCAAGCTATTAATAAAATTAGTACTTATTATGCGGCTAATTTAGGACCTGATTGCGTTACTAAGCATATCTGTGGTGAAGGTAAAGAATCATGTGGCCGCATAAATACTATTTTAGAGAATTTAAAAGAAAATATTAAAAATTAAGAGGGAGTAATTATGAAGAGTAAAATGATAATTATTGAAGGGCCTCAAGGAACAGGCAAAAGTACGCTTGCGAACTATTTAAGAGATAATCTCGCCGGATCTAATTTATATCGTTTATCTGGACAAAAAGATAAAACTGTAACAGGTAAAGAATTAAGCACTAAAATGTATGATGAAGCGTTAATCTCGTATTTACAAGTAATGCAAGATATTCCCATGGATTTAATTTTTGACAGGACCTTTTTTTCAGAAGAAGTTTATGCTAATCTAGGCTATAAAGAATACAGTTTTCACGATGTTTATGAAAGGCTATTATTAAAATTAAGTAAACTTAATTATGAAATATACTATATTAATTTATACTTAAAAAATACACAAAAATTTAAAGAAAGAATTATTCGTAATCATCATAATTATCAAAAATTTAGTGGCACTAATAGTGCTAATCAACAAGAAGAATATTTAATTA
Organism: uncultured Bacilli bacterium; assembly: GCA_947627895.1. Classification (GTDB taxonomy): domain Bacteria; phylum Bacillota_I; class Bacilli_A; order RF39; family UBA660; genus Onthocola_B. The sequence goes on along the minus strand of CANQXV010000017.1, from coordinate 6,054 downwards.
TTAGTAAATATATTCGTGAAAATTATCCGCATATTTTTGTTTTGGATTTAGCTATGGATGATTTTGATAAAGCCTATGCTACTATTAATAAATTATTTAATATAAATAATAAGGTGGAAAATAAAGATGACAACTAATGATTTTGATTATGATTTACCAGAAGAGTTAATTGCTCAAACCCCACTTAAAAATCGCAGTGACTCGCGCCTTTTAATAATGGATAAAGACACAGGAGACTTAGAAGAAAGCATCTTTAAATATTTGCCTAAGTATCTAAAAAAAGGTGATTGTTTAGTTTTAAATGATACCAAAGTAATTCCGGCGCGGATAATTGGTGAAAAAGAAGATACTAAAGCAGTAATTGAGCTTTTATTGCTTAAAAATACGGAAGGTGATGTCTGGGAATGTTTATCGCGGCCCTTTAAAAGATTACATGTTGGGACCATTATATCTTTTGGAGATGGTCGTTTAAAAGCAGAAGTAACTGCAAAAAAAGAAGAGGGTTTGGTTTTAGTCCACTTTCTTTACGAAGGGATATTTTTAGAAATATTAGATCAGTTAGGGACTATGCCTTTGCCTCCTTATATTCATGAAAAATTACAAGATCAAAGTAGGTATCAAACGGTATATGCTAAAAATGTTGGTTCGGCAGCCGCGCCAACGGCCGGGTTACATTTTACCCCAGAACTACTTACAGAAATAAAAAATATGGGTGTTGAAATAATTTATGTTACCCTTCATGTGGGGTTGGGAACCTTTAGACCGGTTGAAGTAGATGATATTACCAAACATAAAATGCATAGTGAATTTTACATTTTAAATAAAGATGCGGCCGACGCCCTAAATAAAGCTCAAAAAGAGGGCCGAAAAATATATGCCGTAGGAACTACTAGTACAAGAGTTTTAGAAACAATACGACATAAATATCCTGAATTTAAAGCTGACAGTGGGTATACGGAAATTTTTATTTATCCCGGGTTTCAATTTAAAGCCATCGATGGCTTAATTACTAATTTTCATTTACCTAAAAGTACCCTTTTAATGTTAGTATCGGCTTTAAGTAGTCGCGAAAAAATCTTAAAAGCTTATGCTTACGCTATTGATAAAAAATTTCGGTTCTTTTCTTTTGGCGATGCTATGTTTATCAAAGAACATAAGATAAAATTCGATAAATAATCTCATTTTGTCCTTGGAAAGCCTCACAACTTTCCTTTTCTGCCACTTTAGCTTTACCTTTTTTCACAGACTATTTTTTCAAGCGTCGCACCCGTAATCTTTACTTTTTTAATTTATTTCATAAATATATTTGCATATATGTGTTCGCCAAGTAATTTTTTATCTAAAAATGGAATTTCTTATAAAAAAAGGTTTTCTAATTTGTAGAAAGCCTTTTTTAAATGAAAAGCAGTAGAGCAATAACTATTAAACAGATAGCAGCATATAAATACCATCTAAAGGTTAAAGTTTCAATTGGCGTTAAAAAGTCTTCAGTATTTTTAGGATTAACATACATTTTATATTTTTCATTTATTTTAATTCTTTTTTGAAATAGGGGTAAGCGCATTTTGTCGGAAATTGGTATTTCGTCTTTTTTTAATTTCATAGTGTAAGAATAAAGATAATACTTTTTGTTGTAGGTTCTTCGAACTAAAACTCCGGTGCATATGGCAAAAACTTCTTTCATTTCATTAACTTTTCTTTGATAAAATATATATTTGTAAAAACAATATAGGACTGCCAAAAATAAAATAATTATAATAGTAAGGGTATTGGTATTCATTGTATCACCTAGTTTAATCATATATAATTTTAGGTTAAATGTCAAAGTTTTTCCGTTTCAATAGAGAGAAAATAAATCTTTTAATTTTTAAAATACTAAGAGTGTTAGAATTATTTAATCTCTTTGAACGGAAACTATAATAAACTAACACTTTTTATTTTGTAATATTTTTGTAAATATTAGATTACCTAGAGACTTTTCGTCAGAAATTTGGTACAATGGGTTTGTGATTAAATATGAAATTGCAATTTAAATTAGAAAAAAAAGATACTAAAACGAGAGGCCGGATTGGAACTATTATTTATAATGGTCGAGAGTATAAAACTCCCATGTTTATGCCGGTGGGAACTAATGCTACAGTTAAGACTTTATCACCTGAAGAATTAAAGGAAATAGGCTCAGGAATAATTTTAGCCAATACCTATCATTTATGGCTTCGTCCTGGTGAAGATATAGTTGCTGCCGCGGGTGGATTACATAAATTTATGAATTATGATGGTCCTATTTTAACAGATTCTGGTGGCTTTCAAGTTTTTTCACTTGCTCGGCCTAAGGATATAAGTGAAGAAGGCGTTCTTTTTAAAAATCATTTAAATGGTGATAAATTATTTTTAACACCAGAAAAATCAATTGCTATTCAAAATAAATTAGATAGTGATATTGCGATGAGTTTTGATGAATGTCCTCCCGCTACCGCGGATTATGAATATTTAAAACAAAGTATTGAGCGGACTATTCGTTGGGCTGAAAGAGGTAAAAAAGTTCATAATAATCCTAATCAAATGTTATTTGGAATTGTTCAAGGGGGCCCGCATTATGATCTACGGAAATTTAGTGCTTTAGAAACTGTCAAAATTGGTTTTGATGGTTATGCAGTTGGGGGTGTTGCTAACGACCACGAATCCAAAGAAGATATGTATAAGGCTTTCGAATACTCAACTGAGTTTTTGCCCGATGAAAAGCTACGATATGCTATGGGAATTGGCGAACCAATTGATCTTATTGAAGGAGTTATAAGAGGAATTGATTTATTTGATTGTGTAAGTCCAACTAGACTAGCGCGCCACGGGCACGCCCATACTTGGCACGGCAAAATAAATGTAAAAAATAATAAATATAAAGACATGTTTAAACCCATAGAAGAAGAATGCAATTGTTATGCTTGTAAACATTATACTTTGGCCTACATTAGACATTTGATTGTAGCTAACGAAACCTTTGGTGCCCGGCTTTTATCAATTCATAATATTTACTTTTTACATCAATTAATGGCTAAAATTCGAGAAAATTTAGAAAGTCATACTTTAGAAGAATTTCGCGATAAATTTTACCAAGATTACTATGGAGAAAAATAATGAAAAAAATAAGTTTAGTAATAGTCCTTTTAATAATTTTTTTAATTGGGGGCTTTACCGCATACAAAGTTATAAGGATGCATAATGATAATTTAATTTTGGTTACTGAAAAAAGAATTATTGAAGCCGCTCAAAAGTGTTGGCGGGAAGATAAATGTCCTAATGATATTGTTACCTTAAAAGAATTATATGAAAATAATTATTTAGAACAAGAAATAAATCCCTTGACTAAAGAGATTTATAGTGATGCTTCTTACGTTACTAAAGAAGAAAATGTTTACCAATTTAAATCGGTTGACTAATTTTCTTCTTTTTTCTTATTAATTCCTAGCATACCGCCTAAAGTAGCACTTAAAATTAGGACTAAATAATAAATAAGTAGGGCTAAAGAAAACATTTTTTGACTTAAAAAGATATTTACAATAAATAAAATAACTAATAATATTAAACCAATTTTAATGCCGGCCAAAAAGCCTTTATCTTTACTTCTTAAACCATTTTTAAAACCTAATATAAAGAAAGCCAGACCATTAAAAATAAAAAGAAATAAATTAGTAATGGTGGAGTTAACTCCTAAAAGATTAATTAAACTGGTTAAAAAAGTTACAAGAACTAAAAATAATAAATAAAAACCGACTTCTTTAATAAGTATTTTCAATTATATCACCTAATTAATAATATGAATTGATTAGAATAATATGAAAAGGACCATAATATATTTGGTGATTAATATGCTAGTTTTAAAAGTTGTAATTAGAACAATGTTTTTTTACTTTTTTGTAACTTTAGCTTACCGAATTATGGGTAAAAGAGAAGTGGGTCAATTAGGAGTCATTGACCTTATTGTTTCGATTCTAATCGCGGAGCTTGTAGCTATAAGTATTGAAAATGTTAAGGATTCTATTATTCTTACTATTGCCCCAATTGTTGTTTTAGTAATACTGGAAGTATTATTTGGTTATATTGCCATAAAATCAAGAAAATTTCGCACTTTTTTTGATGGTAAACCCTCTTTAATTATTTGTAATGGTAAAATTAATTATCATGAAATGATTAAACAAAGATATACTTTAGATGATTTGCTTATTAGTTTAAGACAAAAAGAAATAACAGATTTAAGCATGGTGGAATATGCTTTTTTAGAACCAAATGGCCAACTTTCTATCTTTAAATATAAACCTTTTAAAATAAAAACTGCAGTGCCTTTGGCCTTAATTTTAGATGGTATTATCCAAGACAATACTTTAAGGCTTATTCATAAAAATAATAGTTGGTTAAGGGAAAATTTAGCCCAAAAGGGATTAGGGCCTCAGGATATTTTCTATGCTTTTTATAAAAATAAGAAAATATATTTGATTAAGAAAAATGAAGTGGCCTAAGTTTAGTATTTAATCTCAAGCGAAAATATGCTATAATCTAATTAGAATAGAGAAAAATTAAAGGTAAAAAGGTGAGTTTATGAAAGTACTTTGTATTGGCCATTCTAGTTATGATATTAGCTTAGAAGTTGATGAATATCCAGCTGAAAACACGAAACATCGTTTTAGTAATAGTGTTCGTTGTGGTGGCGGACCTGCGGGCAATGCTGCTTATTTATTAAGTAAATGGGGAATTGAAACTACTTTAGCTACGGTTGTCGGTAGTGATGATTTTGGAGATAAATTAAAAAAAGAATATACAGATGTTCATATTAATCCCAATTTCATAGAAACCAGTTTTGATCAACCGACTTCCTTATCATTTGTTATGGTAAATAAAAAGACAGGAGCTAGAACGGTCTTTAACATTCAAGGCGAGTTTATTCCTTTAAAAAAATATAATTATGATATTGTCCCAGATATATTTTTTACTGATGGTCATGATTATGCTGCCGCCACGAATGCTATTAGTAAATTTCCTCAAGCAATAAAAGTAATTGATGCTGGTCGAATTACGAATGAATTATTAGAATTATGTAAATATATGAATTATATTGTCTGCTCTAAAGGTTTCGCGGAAACGGTAAGTGGCTTGACTATAGATTTTAATAATCCTCAAAGTTTAGTCAATGTTTATACCGCTTTAATGAATAAATATCCCCAAGCCGAAATTGTGGTGACGCTTGAAGCACACGGGGCTTTATACAAAGCCAATAATCAAATTAAAATAATGCCAGGATTAAATGTTGAAACCAAAGATACCACTGGAGCGGGTGATATTTTCCATGGGGCTTTTGTCTATGGCCTTGCTAATGGTTTTGATATTGAAAAATGTGTTACCTTAGCTAATATTGCGGCTGGTATTTCGGTTAAAACAATTGGTAGTAGATTATCTATACCGGAATTATCATCGGTTTTAGATGAATATGCCAAAAAAGTAGGGGGAGTTAATCAAGAACAACCTCAAAGTCAAATGGCTACACCTAATCCAACCCCAATGGCAAATTCTACACCTCAACAAAATCAAATACCAAATCAAGATCCTAATCAATTAGGAAATATGCAATGATAACTTCCAAAACACCTCAACTAGATTTACATGGGGAAATAGTTAGTATGGTGAAAGTTTTGGTTGATGCTTTTATTAAGGATAATTATCAAATGAAAGAAGAATACGTAGTTATTGTTCATGGTAAAAGTACGAATATTTTAACAAAAGAAGTCCATCAAGTTTTAGCTCATAATCCTTATGTTTTAGAATATAAATTGAATAATTGGAATTTGGGTGAAACTATTGTTACATTAAAAAGAAAGCCCTAAGGCTTTTTTTCTTTACATTAATATTCTTTTATTTGGCGAAAATTCATGTAAATATTTTATCACTTTTTGTCTTTAAATTCTGCAAAAATCAACAAAATTTACATAAATATTAATTGAAAAAGTAAAATTCAGAGAAACATAATAAAATGACATTAAGTATTGCAATGCTTTTAATACAGAA
>CANQXV010000016.1 GCA_947627895.1 uncultured Bacilli bacterium | reverse complement strand
CCCAATGAAAAGCTTCGTGATTATTTTAACAAGTTAAAATAATCTATCGTTGGTTTGTCGTGACTCTGTCACTTTTGCTTGACAAACCTACAATAGAGAAAAAGCAACTATTGGTGAAGTATTGAAAAATAATTAATAAATTGATATACTATTAATTGAAGAGATGGGGTCAGGATAATGAGTAAAAAGCAAACAATGTTTTTGATAATTATCTTTATTATTTGTTTTTGCGTATTATCAATTAGTGCTGGTTTAGCGATGTTTACCTTAGATGTTTCTTTTGATACCCAAAGAGATAAGGCAACGGCAGCAACAATGCCAATATTAATTTTTAATGCAGGAAACGCGATAAATATAGAAGCAAATTCTTTTAATTTTGTGGTGCCCGGTCATACTTTGACCTCAGAAACTACCAGTACTGCAACTTTAATCGCTGGTTCTGATAATAGATTAGTTCAAGATTATTATGATTTAAAAATAAATTTGGAAAGAAATGATTTCATTTATACTAAGAATCCCCAAACGCCAGAATTATTATTAATAATAACGAATCCTGAAGGAGAAGTTGTAAGAGACCTTGCAAATTTAGAATTTGTTTCTGTGGATGGTTATGAAGGCTTTGATATTACTGGAAAAGAAGGAATCTATGAAGTAACAACTAATCATTTAATAGAAACTACAAGTCAAACTGTTCATAATTGGAATATCAAAATTGCTTTTGTAAATTATGACCATAATCAAGATACCAATCGTGGAAAATATTTAGTGGGTAAAATATTAATTGGTAAAACGGGAGAAATTTAAAAATGGATGACGATAAAAAAATATCTGATGTTCAAAGCTTTTATAATGATGCTTATTTAGAGGCCAGTGAGACAGATCGCAAATATGATGATATAGCAATGCTAACACCTGAAGAAAGAGCTCAATTAACACCTGTTTCACCAGAAGATGAACAGATGACGATTTTATTTTCTCCTATTGATGATCAAATAAAATTGGCCTATTATGAATTAGATTTAAGATTACAAGATTTAGCCGCGGAAGAAGCTGCGGAAGAAGCTTGTGAAAGATGGTATGATAGACAATCAGCCCATGAAGATGTAGTTTATGCTAGAGGTAAAGTTAATGAAATTAGACAACAAATAAAGGAACTAGAAGAGGCTAAAGAAAATGGACGAAAAAGAAAAATTGATGTTATACCGAGGTAAGTTTTTAGAATACTTAGAAAAAGAACTTAATTATTCTAATTATACGGTAACTAATTATGCTCGAGATTTAGATAATTTTGCTAAATATTTAGCCCAAAACAATCTCGATTTTTTGATGTTAAATAGAACTAATTTACGTACCTATTTAAAATATTTAGATGAATGTCATTTAAAAAATAGTACGATATCGAGACATTTAAGTTCTTTAAGAAGTTTTTATAATTTTTTAGTAAATGAAAATGTAATTAGTAGTAATTTATTTACCACGATTAGGAATCCTAAAATTGAAAAAAAGTTACCTAATTTTTTAAGTATGGTGGAATTACAAGAATTATTAGATAGTATCAGTTTAGATACCCCTCAAGATATGGAAAATAGGTTAATTATTGAACTTTTATATGCGACCGGTATTCGAGTTAGTGAATTATGCAATATTAAACTTGATGATTTTAACTATGTCGCTAAAAGCATTCAGATAATGGGCAAAGGTAGTAAAGAACGAATAGTTTACTACGGGGAATATGCGGAAAAATATCTTCGTTTGTATTTGGATAAAGCTAGAGATAGTTTATTAAATAATCAAGCTAGTCCTTATTTATTAGTTAACCAAGAAGGAAAGCAATTAACGATATTTGAAGTTGAAAAAATAGTTGATAAATTAATTCATCATTTATCTCAAAATGTTAGTTTTAATAAGCATGTTACGCCTCATACTTTGAGACACACTTTTGCAACGCATTTATTAAATCAAGGTGCTGATATTAAAACAGTGCAAGAGTTACTAGGTCATTCCTCCCTTAGTACTACGGGAATATATACTCATGTTACAAGTGACAGATTAAAAGAAGTCTATCGCGATTTTTTTCCAAGAAAAAAAGGAAATAAATAATTTAAGAGATAATATATATAAGAGAAAGGAGCAAATATGAGTACAATATTAGAATGTCAAAACTTAGTTAAAAAGTTTGGCCATAAAGAGGTATTAAAAGATGTATCATTTAGTTTAGAAGAAGGGGATATTTTAGCGCTTATTGGGCCCAATGGGGCTGGTAAAACGACAACTATAAAATTAATTTTAGGATTACAAAGCATTAATTCGGGTCAAGTTATTATTAATGGTTATAACATCGAAACAGATTATGTAAAAGCAATTTCTAGAGTAGGTAATATCGTAGAAAATCCGGATGTTTATATGTATCTAAGTGGTTATGATAACTTAAAACTAAGAGCTAATTACTATAAAGGTATAACTAAAGAAAGAATAATGGAAGTTGTAAAACTTGTAGGTCTAGAAAATAGAATTCATGATAAAGTTAGTAAGTATTCTTTAGGGATGCGACAAAGATTAGGAATAGCCTCATCTATTTTACATAGTCCTAACTTACTTATTTTAGATGAACCTACGAATGGCCTAGATCCCGAAGGAATAAAAGATTTGCGCTTACTTTTAAAAAGGTTAGCTAAAGAAGGTATGGCGATATTAATTTCTAGCCATAATTTGGCTGAACTAGAAAGTTTTTGTAATAAAGTTTGTATTATTGATGCTGGGAAAACCATTGAGGTTACCAATGTTAAAAAATTTAAACAAACTGATGGTAGGTATTTAATTGTAGTTGATGATTCTAAAAAAGTAAAACTTGGTAAGATGGAAAATGTTACACAAACAAGTTTTGAGGTTAAAGCCAGTCAAGACGAAATTGCCGATATTATTAAAACTTTAGTTAAAGAGAATGTCGCCATCTATGAGGTAAGAAAAATGGAATTGACTTTGGAAGAAGCATTCTTAAAAAAGGCAGGAGGTAATAAAATTGTTTAAATTAATAACTAATGAATTATTTAAATTATTTCATAAAAAAAGTACCTACATTGTTTTAATAATTGCTTTTTTGTATATTATTTTAGTTAATGTTTTATATAATAAGGGTATGGCTGATACTTATTATGATATGTCCTTTAATGACTATTATTTAGAACAAGCTAGAGGTGAATTAGCGTCTTTAAAGGCAAGTGATTCACCTTTAGAAGATACTTGGCAAGTTGAAATAAGTATTAAAGTTTATGAAATGTTAAAAGATTATCATGAACCTTGGCAAGAAGAAGCCATTAATGACGATTATTATAGTCTTTTAGTGCAATATTATAATAATTTGATGGATAATGAAGATGTTACGGATATTAAAAATGAAATAGCTCTAATGGAAAATAGAATTAAAAATAATGAATGGCAATATTTTCTTAAAAAGGATTTAGCGGATGAACAAGAAAGATACGAAGAATATTTAAAAACGAAATCTAAGAATGATAATGAAAAGCAAAAGTTAGAAAAAGAGACCGAAGAAAGTGCTGCGCGTATCAAAATATATAACTATGCTTTAGATAATAATATTGCTCTTGATAGTTCGTATTTAGGTCGGGCTTTAAATGATGTTTTAAGTAGTATAGATTTAGCCTTTAATTATAAATATTTTATGTCAGATGCCGAAAAAGAAGATAATGCAAAGATGATTGAAGAGTTTTATGAAAATGTGTATATTTTAGAAAATAAACTGGATACTAATAATACGCGAACATTAAGAAATGTTTTTATAAATTTATATGATGAAATTGAAATTATAGTTTTTGTCTTTATTGTAATGATCGCGGGTTCTATTGTTAGTGAGGAATTTAATAAAGGCACAATTAAAAATTTATTAACCATTCCTTATTCGCGAATTAAAATACTAAGTGCCAAATTTATTGTTTGTTTATTAATGGTATTATTTATCTTTGTCTTTGTTTTCTTAAGTGAATTAATCGTAGGAGGCTTAACTTTTGGCTTTAGTTCCTTAAATATTCCGGTTGTGCATTACTTAGTTAGTAGTGGTACTTATGCTTTTATTTCCCCAATTGCCTATTTTGGCTTGTATTCTATTTGCAAATTACCAATGTTAATTTTGCTTATGACACTAGCTTTCACTTTATCAACTATGCTGCTTAATACGGCGTTTGCAATTACAATTACATTTTTTGGTTATATCGGTAGTGCTCTAATTAATGTTCTAGCCGAAACCTTTAAATGGAAGTTCTTAAATTATTTTGTAACCACCAACTGGGATTTTACGGTTTACTTATTTAAAGGAATAAATCCTTTTGGTATTAGTATTACGCAATCAGTTATTGTTTGTTTAGTTTATTTATGCCTAATGCTTTTAGTAAGCTTCGGGATATTTAAAAAGAAAAATATCAAAAATATATAAAAATGTAGTGAGTGGTAGTAAATGAAAAAAAGAAAATTAAAAAAGGCTATTGCCTGTATCTTAGTTTTATTGACTCTTCTAATCTTAATAATTGGGTTAGTAGTTATGTATTCTAAACCTAAAATGGCTAAAGCTCAAGAAGAGTATATTTTAAAGTATAGTTTGGAAGAAATTGTTACGAATCATAATTTTAATGACCAAGTAAATAGTATTGTGACTTTAAAAGATAATCGGTATGAAGCTAGATTGTTTGATAATAAAACGGGTAAAGAACTATTTCTTCAAGATGTTATTAAAGAAGGGGAGTATGAAAATTTCGAAAAAGTAATAAATGAATTAATTTATTTAAAATATCCTTCTTTTATTGCTAATGTTTTAACAAATAATGCGACCAAAGTATACTCTTTATTAGAAGATAGGTTAGTTGTTTATTTTTATGATTATGAAATAAATCCTACGGTTGAGGAAGAATTATTCTTAGATGTTAATTATAATGAAATTGCCGCCTTTTTAACTTTCCCAGTACCTGAAGACGCAGAATATGAACGGGGAAGTGGCTATATAATTGATTCCAACAAAAAACATGTAGCTATAACTTTTGATGATGGGCCTAGCAAATATACTGAAGAATTAGTGCAAATATTAGATGCTAATAAAGCGCGTTCGACCTTTTTTATGGTAGGTAATAAATTAAATTCAATGGCAAGTGCAGTAAAAACTGTTCATGATGCGCATCATGAAATAGGCTACCACTCATATAAACATGAAAACTTTAAAAGTCAAACACTTGCTACTGCTCAAACGGAATTTCAAAATAGTAATACGACTTTACAAAATTTAATAGGCGAAGATTTTAAATTAACTAGACCACCTTATGGTAGTCTAAATGCGACCATTAAAAATGGCTTAGCTACTAGTTTTATTCTGTGGAATGTCGATACTAATGATTGGCGTTATCGCGATACCGATTATTTATATAATTATGTTTTAGAAAATATTCAAGACGGCGATATAATTTTATTTCATGATTCTTATGAAACATCAATTAGAGCCGTCGAAAAATTATTGCCAGAATTATATGTTCAAGGTTATCAACTAGTAACCGTAAGTGACTTAGCGGCTTTAAAAGGGGTTACTTTAAAAAATAATACATCTTATTATTCTTTTAAATAATACTAACTTCATCAGGAATAGGATCTTTAATTTCTACGATTAAATAAATAATCCCACCAATTAAAAAAAGGAGAGCCGCGACTAATTGGGCCAACTTATAACAATAGGTGGGATTATTAAAGTTTTGTTCAATATTATTTAGATCTTCAATATTATTTAAAACAAAGTAAATATAGATAATTAAAGCAATAAAAAAAATTGTTACATTAATATTTTTCTTTTCTTGATAAGATTTTTGATTATGAAATAATAAAAACTTTCGTTCATCATAATTAGAGTATAAAGCTGCTGCGGCAATAAAAAAATAAACAATCCAAATGAAATCTTCAATTTTTAATTTTTTTAATTTCGCATTAAGGCTCATATTAAAATATATGAAAAAAGAATAATTTTACTTATTCTTTATTAGATAATTATTCACATTACGAACAATTAATTTGGCGCGGCCAATTATAAATATTAGCCCAAATATAAACATAGTACCTGCAAGAATATAATACCAATAAGTTTTTTGTTCAATAATAGTATCAACTACTAAAACAGCACTATAGATGATACATAAAAGGCCACATATTAAGAGTCTTAAGAAACGAGCTTTATTCGCAGCACCTACTTTAGTTTGATAATATTTTTCACGAGCTTCTCTTTTTTCATCTTTATTTAATCTTTGATATTTATTCTTTACCATATGACATACCTCACTTAAATATTATCATATTTTCTAGAAAAATACTATTTTTTTTGCAAAAAGTATGCTATACTTAACTAGTCATGGGCTGTTAGCTCAGTTGGTAGAGCAACTGACTCTTAATCAGTGGGTCTAGGGTTCGAATCCCTAACAGCCCACCATAATTTGAAAGAAAGTAGCAATTATAAAAGATTGGTACTTTTTATTTACACAAATTTTACTAATTTTTACCAATGTGTTATCAATACTTTACTTTTATCATATGTTAATTTATAATAGAGAATATAGTTAGTTTTTAAAAAAGGAGAATGAAAAAATGAAAAAATTATCTGCTAAATCTGTAACAGGATTAGTTTTAGTATCTGGTATTGCTGCCGCGGGAGCATATACGGTAGCAACCAATGTTAATAAGATATATGATTCTTATTCTAAAGAGGTAAATAGTGGAAAAACCCTAAATTATGCCGAAAAGACTGTTGAAGAAGAAAAGAAAGTATTAAAGGCTGAAGAACAAGCGATAGTTACTGCAGAAAATGAACAAAAAGCAGCGGAAGCTGAAGTGTTAACGGCTACTGCTGAAGTTGAAAAAGCTGAAGCAAATGTAGCGGCTGCGAAAGCCGAAGTAACTAAGGCTGAAAATACTAAAAAAGAAGCTGAACAAGCAGCAGAAGTAGCAGTAAAAGCTGTTAAAGCAGCAAGTGATGCCAAAAAAGCAGCGGAAGCTGAAGTTAAAAATGCCAAAACTGAAGAAGCAAGAAAATTAGCTGAAGCAAAAGTAAAAGCTGCGGAAGCCGAAATCGAAAAGGCTGAAGCTGCTAAAAAAGCTGCTGCCGAAAAAGTAAAAGCTGCGGAAGAAGCTGCTAAAAAAGCCCAAGCGGAACAAGAAGCTGCGGCTGAACAAGCTCGTCTAGCCGAACAAGCTAAGAAAGATGCTGAGGCAAAAGCCCAAGCTGCTGCGGAAGAAGCCCAAAGAGCTAAGGCAGCTGAACAAGCTCGTTTAGCTGCGGAAGAAGCTACAAAGAAGGCTGCTGCCGAAACTGAAAAGAAAGCTACTGAAGCTGCTAAAAAAACAGTTACAGTTGAACAACCTAAAAAAGAAGTTAAACAAAGCCAAAGTGCTCCTGCACCGCAAAACAAGCAAACTGAATCTAATTCTACTGGCGGTTTACCTTCATGGGCATTAGAAGCTGCAGCAAGAGCGGAAGCCAAGAATAAAGCCGATTATGAACAATATCTTCAAGAACAAAAAGCGGCTGCTGATAAAGCTAAAGCTGAAAGAGAAGAACAAGAAAAAGCCGAACAAGAACAAAAAGACGCTTGGAATAAATATATTGAAGAACAAAATGAAGCAGTTAAGCATTGGGAAGATGCAACTGTAGATTCTAAATTTGGTGATAGAGAATTTACATTTGCTCAAGATAAAGTGGATTCAGCATTCGATCCAAATACCAAAGAAAATCCAATAGAAGTTATCTGTACCGGTGACCATTGTGGTAAGAATGCCTCAGGATACATTTGGTTTGCAAGATTTACAAGTAATTTTAATATCTTTAGAGAACCTGGTACTAGTACATATAAAAATAATGTATTAGTTGGAAGACGGGGAGACGTAGAATCTTATACTCAATATGCTCCAAATGAAATAAATGGTCATAAATTCGTTAGATGGGATGTTAAAACTACAACCGAATATGGAATGACAATTAAAGTTTATACAGCCGTTTATGATTAAATTTAAAAACTTATCTTAAAAACTTCTATTAAGAAGTTTTTTTCTTTAGGTCTAAAAATTGTCAAAAATTTTAGCAAGATTTACGAAAAATAATTTACTTGTTGCTAAAAAACGAGTATACTTATTTTAGAGGTAAGATAATTATATGAAAACAAGATTAATTAGTGCCTTAGTGGCTGCCATAATTGCTATTCCTTTAATTTATGTCGGTGGTTATCCTTTTTATTTTGGAGTAGGTTTACTGGCGGTTTTAGGTTATAAAGAACTATTGGATTTACGAAAATCACATAAAGAATTACCTAAATTAATGATTATTATAGGCGTTTTGTGTTTAACTTTATTAATACTTGAAAACTTTTTAGCGCCTTCAATTGAAGTTGGGATATCTTATGAAAGAATAATTCTATGTTTTATTTTATTACTGATGCCAACGGTATATTATCAAGATCGCTATTCAACTAAAGATGCCTTTTATTTACTAGGTATAACTATATTTTTAAGCATAACTTGTAATTTATTTATCATTGCTAGAAATAGGAGCTTAGGATTGTTTGTTTATTTATTAAGTGTTCCGATTTTAACTGATACGGCCGCATTTATTATTGGTAGTTTATTTGGTAAAAATAAATTATGTCCGAAGATTAGTCCTAATAAAACTTGGGAAGGTTCATTCGCTGGACTATTCGCGGGCACCATCGGTGGCGTTATAATTTATTCACTATTAGTAGCTAAATTTTCTTGGCAAGTTATAGTTATAACGGCTATTCTTTCCATAATAGGTCAAATAGGAGATTTATTTATGAGTAAGATTAAAAGAGAAAATGAAATTAAGGATTTTTCGAATATTATGCCAGGTCATGGGGGCATACTAGACCGGATTGATAGTTTTATTTTTGTTTGTTTAACATATTTTTTATTGATGCTTTATTTATAAGGAGGACATTATGTGGTTTGTATCACTTTTATTATTAATATTTATATTAGGTTTAATTATTTTAGTTCATGAATTTGGTCATTTTATCTGGGCTAAAAAGTTTGGCGTCTATATTTATGAATTCTCAATAGGTATGGGACCTGTTTTATTTAGTCATACGGGTAAAGACAAAATTAAATATAATATTAGGGCCGTTCCTATTGGGGGATTTGTTTCTATGGCTGGCGAAATTTATGAAGATGATGATACGAATAAAATACCTAAAAAGAAATTTTTATGTAATAGGCCCTGGTATCAACGCCTTATTATAATGGTCGCCGGGGTTACCAATAACTTTATTTTAGCTTTACTTTTCCTACTTGTCGGCGCTTTAATTTGGGGTTGTAAACCATTGACTCCAATTGTTGAGAAGACAACAGAAAATTATCCGATGGCGGAAGCGGGTATTAAATCGGGAGACCGCATTACTAAAATTAATAATTATAAAGTAAAGAGTTGGGATGTCGCTCAAATCATCTTATATATGAAAAATGATAAAGAGTTTTATACTTTTGAGGTCGAACATCCTGATGGTGAAATAGAAACTTATGAAATAACACCTAAAAAAGAATATAATGAAGAACTAGATGAAGAAGCTAATGTTTTTGGTGTTACAATAGTTACCCCAGGAAGACAAAATCTTTGGGAATCTATTAAATATACCTTTAGTAAATTTGGTAGCATTGTTCATTCAATGTGGTTAACAATCACCGGTCTATTCACGGGCAAAATATCTTTAAATGCTTTATCTGGACCTGTTGGTATATACCAAGTAGTTGATGAAGGTATTGGTTATGGCCTTGATTATATTATTTATTTAATCGCACTTTTATCAATTAATGTTGGCTTTATTAATATCTTACCATTCCCAGCATTTGATGGTGGTCATGTCTTCTTCTTATTAATTGAAAAAATAAAGGGTAGCCCTGTTAATAGTAAATTGGAAAACACTGTCAACAATATTGGATTTGCCTTAATATTACTTTTAACTATTTATATTACGATTAAGGATATAATTAAAATATTTTAAAAACTTTATTAAAAAAAACATTGAAATTTTGCTTCAATGTTTTTTTCGTAAGTTAAACATCATAAATCTTATCAATTTGCTTTAATTCGTTAAAGGTATCTATTTCGATAATATCACCCTCACAACATTCGCGAATAGCAATTTTATAATTCTTTTTCTTGATATCTAACATAACCTGTTCCCAATATTTTTCTTTACCTCCGGGCATATTGAATACTTCTTCAATATCCTTTTCCATTTTTTTAGCGTCCTGTGCATCATAATAGGAAATACCATACATTTGGTAGCAATTAGTACCACCAATTTTTTCTTTCGTAATAATTCCGTTTGGAGCTTCAATACACCAGTCATCTGATTTAGCAACATATTTTCCTAAAAAGTTACTTTGGTATTCATATTTACGAATTAGATTAGGATTATATAAATATAAATCAGATTCTAAAACATAAGCATTAGCAAATTTATTTTTTACTAAATAAGCTGAAGAAATATTATTCATTTCATTATAATGCGGATTTTTTACAAATTTAATATGCGGATATTTTTTGGTTAATATTTCAAATTGTTCACTTAGGTAGCCAACCACAATAATTATTTCTTCAATTCCGGCCTCTATTACGGCATCAAGTAAGGTTTCAATTATTTTTTTTCCCTTAACCATAACCAGTGGTTTGGGGGTATTTAAAGTAATCGGAACTAATCTTGAACCAAAGCCCGCGGCTAAGAAAATTGCTCTTTTGACCCGATAGGGTTCTAAGACTTTTAATCCTTCTTCCGTAATAATATTTTCTTCCGTAATTAAATTATTTTTTTGTAGTTCCCAAATAATTTTATTAATTGTTCCAAGGGAAAGATTAGTTCCTTTGGTAAGGGATCTTTGTGAAATCTTTTTTCGATTTTTTTCTAAATAAGTTAAAACTTTAAATTGATTATATGTTATATTCATAAGCATCCTTTCTACTTTCGTAACGATTTATTAAATATATTCCTAATTTTAAAATTATATTTATAATTAAAATTATTAAAGAAATAATCGCGGCTTCGCCAAGCATTAAGTTACCTTCGTAGTTATTGATAAGTAAGGCTAGAGGCATCGTTTTAGTATTATATAAGAAGGTAACCGCGGAGATGGTAATCATAGAGTTTACAAAGAAATAACTAAACATTTCCCGAATAGTTATCTTAGTATTCGGAATAATGACATCTTTAATAATTTTGAAAAGACTGATATTACAGGTTTTGGCAACCATTTCAAAATTAGGATTTATTTTTTGTAAAGCATTATAAGCCATTAAATAAGGAGAAGCAAAAAAGTGAATAATATTAACTATTATTAAAATTGTAAAGGTATTGTGAAGAAATGTGCTTTTAAAACTAGTTGTAAATGAAAGACCTAAAACAATTCCAGGGATGGCTAAAGAAACAATAGCTAAAATATGGAGTAGGCGACTAAATTTCCCCTTTACTCTAGCGGTTTCATAAGCACAAAAATAGGCAATGATCGTTCCTAAAATACTTACTAGTAAGGCAATAAGTAACGAATTAAATAAATATTTTCCCACATTATTGGCTAAGATATAGTCAAAATGTTTTAAAGAAAAAGAATGATCTAACACAGGACTATTAATAAAAGCATAATAAATGAATGATCCTAAGAGAATAAAGACGAAAGTAATTAAAGTATAGGTAAGTATTTTTAAAACATTATCTCGAAGTTTATTTTCTTTTATAACATAATCTTTACTTTTTAAATTATTATGGGCGTAGTCTTTAAAGAAAGTATCAAATAAAAAGGAAATAAGGGCAGGGATAAGTAAGAATAAACCAATCATTGTTCCTTTGGAAAAATCTAGAAGGCCTATAACTTCTTTATAAAGGAAGACTGGTAAAGTTATAAATTTGCCCCCGACAGCTAGAGGAACACCATAATCGGTAAATATCATGGTGAAAGTTGCAAATACTGCGGATAAAAAAGGTTTCTTTAAATAAGTAAAGGTAACTGTTTTAAAAGTTTGCCATTTATTTAAACCTAGAACATGAGCCGTATCATATAAATTATTATCAATGTATTTAAAACCATCATCAAACATTAAAAAGGCAATCGGGAAAGAATAAAGAATAGAACCAATAATAATTCCTGGCATCCCAATGATATTAAAACCTAAGCCTTTAGAGATAAGCCCATTTGTACCAAATAAATTAATTAAGCCTAAACCATGCGAGATAGAGGGAATAAGCATCGGAATTGTTAATAAAAGTTTTAAAACGGCTCGATGTTTAATATTAGTTCGATTTAAAGTAAAAGCTAAGATATAGGCAATTAATATAGCTATAATTGTCGCAATACTTGTAACAAGAAGAGAATTGATTAAAGCTTCTTTAAAACTTGACGAAGCAATAAGAGTACCAAAATTGGCCCATTTAACCATCAAAAGCATCCGACCTAAGGGAAAAATAACAAAGGTAATTAAAAAGATTAAAATTAAAAATTGCGAAATATTAAACTTTTTCATTATAAATCAATTCCTGTACATTTTTCGATTGATTCGACTTTTTCAATTAAATGACGGGTTACAAAGTTTTTAACATAAGCATTTTTAGGATTATTAAATATTTTATTAGGAGTGTCAATTTGTTCAATAACGCCTTCATTCATGACAATAACTCGATCGGATAGGGAAAAAGCTTCTTCTTGGTCGTGAGTTATATATATCATCGTTGTATTAAATTTTGTTTGTAAAGCTTTTAATTCTTTTCTTAAAGTAAGCCTGTTGTCAGCATCTAAAGCGGACATTGGTTCATCAAATAAGATAATATCGGGATTTAAAACTAGAGTTCTAGCAATGGCCACTCTTTGTTGTTGACCCCCAGAAAGTTCATGGGGATATTTTTTTAACTCTTGGTCCATTTTGACCATTTTTAAAATTTTTAAACTTTCTTCTTTGGCTTTATCCTTATTTTTCATTTTTATTTTTAAAGCATACATTACATTTTCTAAAACATTCATATTAGGAAATAGGGCATAATTTTGAAAAACAATTCCCATTCCTCTATTTGCCGCATCAAAATTAGTAATATCAGTATTATCTTTAATAATTTGACCTTGATCGGATTTTTCAATACCAATTAATATTTTTAAAAGGGTGGTTTTACCACAACCTGAAGGACCCAAGATAGATAAAAATTCGCCCTTATTAACTGTAAAATTTAGATCATTTAAGACTAGCTTTTTTTTATAAGTTTTACTTAAATGTTTTACCTCGAGACTAACCATTTACTTTTTCCCACATTTCTGTTAATTTTTCTTTAACACTGACGCTATCAATTCCCGTCATATCAGCATCTTTTAAATTACTTGGATAGTTTTTAACTTGATTGTTTTGATCCTTTAAAATAATATCCGGCATATAATTTTCTTTATCAAATTTTCCAAAGTCATTCATTAACCATTCGAAAACTTCCCGAACATTTTCTTTTTCTTCGCGGCCTTTAATAATACCAAAAGAAGTAGTGTTATAAGGAGATCCTGTTTTAAGTTCAACTATTTTAAAGTTATATCCCGCATTTATTGCTTCCACTCCTTGAGCAGTCATTCCCATAGCTATGGCAATTTCTCCTTGTTTTAATAAATTAGTAGGTCCCGAACCAGAGGTAGTAAATTCACGGATATTTTCTTTTAATTTTTTAAAGTATTCAACTGCTTTATCTTCACCCATGATGTTAACGGTATTTAGGAAGAAAGCATATCCCGTTCCGGAAGTTTTAGGGTCGGGCATAGCAATTAAATTTTTATATTCCTTTTTTAATAAATCTTCATAAGTTTTAGGAATATCTAAATTATGTTTTTGAAAATACTCTTCATCAATAATTAAATTCATTGTATATTTTACCCAAGTAAAATAATTATCTTCCGTATTTACACCATCAAGGTAAATACTATCATCAAAACTACTTAAATTGGCAAAATTATCTTTAATATCTTCCATGTGAGCGGTTTCTAAGTCAATTACAATATCAGCTTCAACTGATGTTCCTTCGCTTTTAATTTTGGCAGCACTATTACCAGTGGCAATAGCTTGGACTACAACATCTAAATCCGGAAACTTATTCGCTAATTGTTCCTTTAAAACCTGATTCCTTTCTTCTTCCATTGAAGAGTAGATGACAATAGAGTCATCCTTAGCGCATCCCGTTAAAAGAATTAAGAAACCTAATAAACACCATAATTTTTTCATAAAAACCTTCTTTCATATACGTTCATATTATGATGATAGCATATAAAAAATGAACATTCAAGAAGATTTGTTTTTAACTTAATTAACAAGGTGTGTTACTACTAACTGAAGCCTCATAGGTACTAACTGAGGGCTCATAAGGATTAAGATTAGTTACTTCATTATCTTGGCCTGCTCTAATATATTTAACAGTAATAGTGTAACAATTCATATTAGAGTTATCAATTGGGTTAGTAATGGTACCATCGTCTCCTGGAACTAAAATACCTTTATCAATTAAATCTTGAACCGTGATATCAATATCTTTAGTAAAACTATTTTTATGAGCATAATCTTCCGCTTTAATTAAGATATTATTAATAACATTTTCGTATTGTTTTTCTACGATTTTTTTCTGAGTACTTGTAATAGCTGTAGCTCCAATAGCTATAATAACGCCAAGAATTAAAACAACTGCAAGTAATTCGACCAGCGTAAAACCTTTTTTATCCATTTTTTATCATTCTCCTAGACTAAGATTAACATAAAAAGGATTTCTATGCAATAGGGCTAAAAAAACTTTTAATTATAGGCAAATGTTGGTATAATAAAAAAAGGAGAAAAGTAAAAATGATGAATTTAGTAGTAAATGGTCATAGTGTCTTTTATATTATTCTAGTTCCGTTTGTAACCAGTTTAATTTTAACTTTTTTAGTCAAGAAAATTGCCAAGCATATAAATGCTATGGATATACCTAATGAAAGAAAGGTGCATAAAAAACCAATTCCACGCCTAGGTGGACTAGCAGTTTTCGCGGCCTTTTTATTAGGCTATATTTTATATGGTAACATTTCGACTCAAATGATTAGTATTTTAATTGGGGGCTTCGTTATTATTTTAACCGGAATAGTTGATGATATTAATTCGGTCCCCGCGCGTTATAAGTTTTTATTTCAAACTATCGCGGCGGCAATTGTCGTTTTCTACGGTAAATTATATTTTAACAATTTAACAATTTTAGGTTTAACTTTAATATTTCCCACTTGGATTAATATGCTTTTATCAGTTTTCTTTATTGTTGCCATTATCAATGCAATTAATTTAATTGATGGCTTGGATGGTTTGTCATCCGGTATTAGCTCGATTTATTTCTTAACCATTGCTATTTTAGGATTTACCTTAAATTCACTTGGAGGCTTAGATGTAATTTTATCATTAATTATGTTAGGTAGTACTTTAGGTTTCTTAGTTCATAATTTTCCACCGGCAAAAATTTTTATTGGCGATACAGGTAGTATGTTTTTGGGATTCATGATTTCCGTAATTGCTCTTTTAGGTTATAAAGTAGCCACGATTACATCAATCATAATTCCTTTAATTATTTTATTTATTCCAATATTTGATACTATTCTAGCAATTGTTCGACGGATTATAAAAAGAGAATCTATTGGACACCCTGATAAAGAACATTTTCATCATCAACTTCTTAAAATGACTTCATCACCCACTAAAACTATTTTAATTATTTATTTAATCAATATTATTTTCGCGGCTATTTCTATTCTTTATGTTTTAGGTGATGATAAGATTGCCATTAGTTTATATGTTATCATGATGATTTTCTTCTTATACATAGTTTTAAAAACGAATATTTTATATGAACATAAAGATCATAAGAAGGTAGGTAAAAAATGAGAAAGATAATTGTACCAGTAAGCTATATGGGGTCGGGTTCGTCCGCGGTTACCGATTTTGTTAAAGAATTTGAAAATGTTAATAATGATTATGGTTATTTAGAATATGTCTTTTTACATTGCCCTAATGGTTTATTTGATTTAGAAGATAAACTTTTAATAGGTAATAATGCTTTAAGAAGTGATGAAGCCATTCATTCTTTTTTAAGTAGAATGAAGGAATTTTATGATAAAAAATTTTGGTGGGTTGGTAATTATAAAAATGTTATAGGTCCAGAATTTTATCAAAGATGTATTGATTTTACTGAAGAATTAATAGATTATAAAGTTGATTATTATTGGTATATGCAAGAACTTGCTGATTATAAAGTAATTTTTAAATTAATTGTTCGGCGTTTAGTTAAAATGTTAACCCTAAATAAAGTTATTTTAAAAAGACCAGTTAGTTATAGCCCAACTGTTTTAAGTTATCCAACCGAAGATAAATTTTATCAAGCTGCTCAAAAATTTGTTTATGATATTTTAGATATGTTTGATAGTTCCGGCGATGATTTATTACTTGATCAATTGCTATTACCTCACAATTTATTTAGAGTAGATAATTATTTTGGTGATGAATTAAAAGTTATCGTGGTTGAAAGAGATCCACGAGATATTTTCATAGATAATAAGTATAACTGGCAAAAAATAAATGAAGCGGTGCCTTATTCTTTTGATGTTGAGGAATTTTGTGTGCAATTTAGACGAATCCATGAAATGGAAAGAAAAGCGGATAGTAAAAAAATATTAAGAATTAAATTTGAAGATTTAATTTATAACTATGAAAAAACAGAAAAACAAATTGTTAAATTTTTAGGGTATGAAAAAAGAAAACATAAGGATCAAAAAAAATATTTTGATCCCGCGGTATCTATCAAAAATACTCAATTATTTAAAAAGAAAGAATATCAAAAGGAAGCTCAATATATTGCCGAGCATTTGCCCGAATATTTATATGATTTTTCATCTGATAAATAAATTAAAAAATAATATTTTTCAATTTATTTTGTGGACAATAGAAAAGAAAGGAGCATTAGATAAAAGTGAGGCAAACTAAACAAACTCGAAGTATGACTAGTAATGTTTTATATAATATGTTGTTTCAATTATTTACGACATTTTTACCAGTTATTACGACCCCATATTTATCCCGAACTTTGGGTTTAGCCCAAAGTGGAGTGTATTCTTTTGTTGATACTATTGTTACTTTGTTCACAATCTTCGGCGCCATCGGAACTTCATTATATGGTTGTCGTAAAATTGCTTATGTTCGCGATAACGAAAAAGAATTATCTAAAGCAACTTATGAAATTATAATTTTAAAATTATTTTTGTTAATACCAGTTTTAGCTATCTATATTTTATTATATTGTATATCGGGTCAATATAGTATTTACTTTATTATCAATATTATAACTATTATCGGTTCGGCAATTGAAATTAGTTGGTTTTATAATGGAATTGAAGATTTTAAATCAGTTACGATTAGAAATTTTATTATTAAAATAATTTTTGTTATTTGTTTATTTATATTTATTAAAAGTCCTAGTGATTTAGGAAAATATGTAACATTAGTATGTGTTAGTAATTTTTTAGGTAATTTATCAATGTGGTTATTACTTAGAAAATATATTAAACCATTTAAAGAGGAAAAAGATATACATCCTTTTAAACATTTAAAAGAATCATTTGTTTTATTTATTCCGCAATCAGCAAATTACATTTATTCTCTCGCAGATAAAGCAATGTTAGGTTATTTGACACCAACTTTAGATAATGTGGGAGTATATGATTATGCTTTTAGAATTGTCAGAATGCTGTTTGGACTTTTACAGTCTTTAGGCTATGTCCTATTATCGCGAATTGCTAATTTAAATGCGAATAATCGGCAAGATGATATCAAATTATATATTAATAAATCGATTTCTTTTTCACTATTTTTAGGTTTTCCAATGATGTTTGGTTTAATAGGTATTGCTAATACTTTTGTTCCTTTTTATTTAGGTAGTGAATTTTTAGAAGTATCAAAAGTAATTGTCGTTTTAAGCCCTTTAGTAGTTTTAACAGCTTTTAATAGTATTTTAGGTACCCAATTGCTTCTAGCAGTAAAAAAGGATAGGGAATATACGATAGCTACCGTTCTAGGAGCCATTATAAATGTCGTTTTAAATTTTGCTTTAATTCCTATCTTAGGTATATATGGTGCTTGTATAACTTCTTTATTATCCGAATTTATTGTAATGCTTATTCAACTTCATTATGCTAAAAAATATGTTAAGTTTACGGAATTAATTAAAAATAATTATAAGGCTTTTATTGCTGCCTTAATTATGTTTGTAGTTTGTAAATTCCTAGGTTTAATGAATTTAAATTTAATTATTTTAGTAATCATTCAAATAGGAGTATCTGTTATTGTTTATTTCTTATTGGAATTATTGTTTAGAGATAAAATATGTATTGAAACCTTTAATAAAGCATTAAGTATTTTGAAAATAAAATATCAAATAAGGGGTTAAAAATGAAAAAGAAAAAAATATTATTTATAATTTGGTCTTATACTTCGGGTGGAGGAGCGGAAGTTATTCTTGCCAATATAGTCAATAATTTAGATTTTACAAAATATGATGTGGATATTTTAGAATATTGGCATTCGGATATTCAATCTCTTAAAACTGATAAACGGGTAGGCTTATTAAATATTATTGATGCAACCAAGGATGGACATCTTAAAATGTGGCTTGTTAGATTTTTATTATACTTTTTCCCGGAAATTTTGAGAAAAATATATTTAAAGAAAACTTATGATTATGAAATATCTTTTAACAGCCTAATTCCTAGTTTTTTGCTTTCTAAAAAAAATAAAACAATTTCCTGGAATCATAGTGATATCTACGATTTAAAAAAAGAACCTTTTAATTATTGGTTACAAAATAAAACTTTTAAACATGTAAATAGAATTGTCGCTATTTCTGATAATACTTATGAATCTATTATCCAATTATATCCTCAATATAAAAATAAAATTTTAATTATAAATAATGCTTTTGATTTTGCAAGTATAAAAGAAAAGTCCCAAGAAAAAATTAGAATTAAAAAAGAAAAATTTACTTTTTTATATATGGGTCGTTTTGATGAAAGAAAAAATCCTTTGTTTCTGGTAGAAGTAGCTAAATTATTAAAAGAAAAAAATCAATCTTTTGAATTATGGATGATTGGTCAAGGAAAATTAAAAAATGATATTTTAGATAAAGTTAAGAAGGATAACTTACAAGATAATGTTAAAGTCTTTGATTATCAAAAAAATCCATATCCTTATTTTGCACTCGCTGATGTTGTAGTTTTAAGCTCATTATCTGAAGGATTTCCAACTGTTTTAGCAGAAGGTATGTTTTTAGGAAAAACCTTTATTTCTACAAATGTCGGAGGAACTAAAGAATTAAGTGCAAATGGATTATGTGGTTTTGTAACTAATGACAAAATAGCATATGCTGAATATGCAGAAAAATTAATTAATAATAAAAAATTATATAATCAAATGTGTCGTGATGCCAAAAGACACATTGAAGAATTTACGATTTCCAAACAAATAAAAAAAATAGAAACATTGCTTAAAGAAATTGATGCAGATAAGTAGGTGAAATATGGATTTAATAAGTGTTATTGTTCCCGTTTATAATGTTGAAAAGTATTTAGCCAGATGTTTAGATAGCCTAGTTAATCAAACTTATCAAAATATCGAAATTATTATTATTGATGATGGGTCTACGGATTCTTCTAATCAAATAATAAAAAAATATGAAGATAAATATCCTAAGTTAATAAAGGCATATCATAAAAAAAATGGGGGATTATCAGATGCCCGTAATTTTGGTTTAAATAAAGCTCAAGGTGAATATATTTTATTTGTTGATAGTGATGATTATGTGGACCATGATTTTGTTGAAAAACTTTATCAAAATATTGTCATTAATAAAAGTGATATAGCTATCTGTAATATCATTGATGAATATGAAAATAAGAAAAATACTAAAATTTATACCAATTATGTACCTAGCAAAGTTGGAAATATTTATCAAGATAAAAGAATTTTATTAAATCGTTTTGCAACCTGGAATAAATTATATAAAAGAACTTTATTTGAAAATAAAGAATTAAAATTTGCCCAAGGAAAAATTTATGAAGATGTTAGGCTTATTCCAAAACTTTATTTGAGCGCTCAAAGTATTTCTTTTGTTAATGATGCTTTATATCATTATGTTATTCGCAATAACTCAATTATGACTAGTTCTTCTTTAGATAAAAATTTAGATATAATCTCGGCTTTTGAAGATTTTATAAGTTTTTACCAAAAAAGAAATGTTTATGAAAGATTTCAAGATGAAATTGAGAAACTAGCTATTGATCATATTGTTATTGCTACTTTTTCAAGAGTTGTGGTCTTATCCCAATTAAGGGATTTAAAGAAAAATACGGAACCCTATTATACTTTTATGGATAAGTATTTTCCTAAATATATGCAAAATAAATATTTAGATACTTTAAGTACTAACCATAAATTGATTTTAACTTTAGTTTATAATCGTAATCTTAAAATATTAAAAATGCTAGTATATCTTTATAATAAATTAAAATAATTTGAGTTTCCGTAAAAATAAAAAGTTAGAAAAATGTGAATAATTTATTCTAACTTTTTTACTTAAAATAGGTGTAA
>CANQXV010000015.1 GCA_947627895.1 uncultured Bacilli bacterium | reverse complement strand
TACTTTCCATTTCTAACTCTTGCGTCGTAAACTTTATCATAAAACACCGTCCTTTCTTTGTTAATTCTTTTGTAAAATACAAAAAAATCAACCCGAACGGATTGATTATATATGTTAAGTTCAAACTATAAAAGTTCGAACAGAAACGTCACTGGAGCAGATAGCGGGAACATATTTATATATATTTTTAAATATTAAATAATGTGCTTTTTCCCTTATTTTAAGCCATAAACAATCATTTTTTAATTGATTGTTTTTTTACAAATATTAATTTTTGTTATGTAAAATGTTATGTAAATTGCATTTTCTCCTTTCTATATTTTTAATAAATTTTTTGTTTGTTCATAGTATTTGTTTTCATATGCGTGAGCATAGGTATTTTTTATTACTTCCACAGTATCTCCAAGTCTTTCTGCTATAATTTCGTAAATTATTTCTCTTTGGTAACCTTCTGCAATTCCTTTATTTAATAAATAGGATGCGTGGCTATGTCTACCGAATTCGTGGTGTGTTAAAACGTTTATTTTTTTGTCTCTATTTTTTTCTATTAATATATCATAGATTTTTTTAAAATGTCTATCGATAGTGTTTCTCCCAATGATATCATTTATATTACTCCCATATCCGAAGACAAACCAACTATTATTAAAATTATCAAAACACTTCATATATTCATAATGTTTTTTTAATATTTCATATGAATTATCAGCTATTGATATTGTTCTATCTTTTTGCCTTTTTGTACTGCTTATTTTAATACCACCAGTTCTACTTTTACTTACAGAATTGTGTATCTTAATAGTTTTATCTTTAAAATTAATATCTTGCCATCTTAAAGCTTGCTGTTCTCCTTTTCTTAATCCGTGCCAAAAAAGAAAATTGAAAAATGTGTACCAAAATTCATCATCAACATATTTCATAAAAAGTTCAAATTCTTCTATGGTTTGATATTTTATTTCTTTTTCTTCGTGAGTTTCTTCATCAACAATTTGTATAAAAGTTCCATGTATCTTAGCATAATTCAATTCTATTAGTCCTTTAAATTTTAGAAATTCAAGAAATTTACTTAAAACCGAATGAATTTTCATATTTGTTAAATGTGAAAGATTCTTTTTAATTATTTCAGTATGAAAATTATCAACGGAAATCACATCTATATTTCTTATTTTTTCTTTGCCAAGAATTGGTGAAACATGCTTATAGTAATTTATTTTATGTTCATATGCAGTTGATTCTTTATTAACAGTGCAATCATATTCAAAAAAATAATCATAATAATAATCTAAGGTTTTGCTATCATCTTTTAATTCGACTTCATTATAATTGATTTTAGCCCTTTTTGAATGTGTTTTTATATATTCTACCGGATTAATTAAAAATATTCTTTCTTCTTCTTTAGCTTCTCTTTGTGTTGAAAAAACACCTGAATGATATTGTTTGGTTTTATTATTAGTTATATATCTATCACTAAAAAACCAAGTAGCAGTTCCATTTTTTGTTTCTTTATTCCATTCTTTTTTTGTTTTTGGAATTTGTATTTTATTTCCACTTTCATCTTTTATAAATTTTACCTTTTTAATTTGTATCACAGCCATTATAATCTTCCTTTCCTTTATTGAAATGGAATTTAAACTATGTTACAATTAATACATAGAAAAATTCCATTTGAGTTGTGGTGTTTTTCTAAAGGGTATAACCCGACCTCTACTGTTACAGCAGTAGGGGATTTTTTTATTCTAATAAGAATTTAATATACTTGTCAGCTTCATCTTCGTATTTGTCGATATAAAGAGCAAGTAAATCTTTGTCCGTTTGACATAGATGATTTAATTCAATATGTGCAAGTTCATGGAGCAATGTTTTTCTTTTTTTGTAATAGGATAGTGAATTGTTTATTATAATATTGTTTATTCCTTTATAGTTGAATACAAAACCATTAATCCCTATAGGCAACAATTGGTAAGTGACATTTGCATTATAATATACTAGAACCTCTTTTTGCGTTAAGCAATTATTCAACATATCCTTTATCATAATCAAAATTCTCCCTTTTTATTTTTTGCTTTTATTTTTAAATATATAATTTACCATAAACGACAATGATAATATGTTTAAGATCATAAATATAACCAATATATAATTATTTATAATTAGTTGCTTTTTGATTGTTTCTATATATTCTTTAGATGTATTAATAGTTGTCCATATCCCACTATGAGTTGGTATAGTAAAAGCATCCGGCATATTACTAATATCAAGATTATTTCTTATATTAATAGTAAATATAATAATATATACTAAACAGTCAATAATCAAAACAGTAGGTATAATATATTTTAAAATTTTATTGAAATCTATTTTTTTATTATTTTTAATTATGTTACTATTCCATATTGCTATATTAACAAAGTAATATAAGAATGCTGGTGTGAAACTTCTTATAGGTTCATCAAAGTTCAAAGCAAATCTTAAACTTATATAAAAAATTGATATAAAAACAGAATTTAAAATTATTATTATATTTTTTGTTTTATAATCAAATTTTTCTTTTCTTCTAAAAAAAACAAAAAATGGTATTATAGTGTAGGAAATAAATGTTAAAAATATATCTAAAAATAAGTACATTTTAATTATCACCTAATTCCTTGTCGATTTCTTTTTTTCTTTCTTCTATGATTGTTTTAATTATGTTTTTGTCACTATCAGTTAATATATCTTTATGTTTATCAAATAATAATTCTAATTCATCAAACTGTTTATTATTGTCTTTTGACAAATCATTCCCAGTTAAATCAGCTACGGATATATTAAAGAAATTTGCAACATCGTAAGCATTTTCTACGGTAGCACCCATGTCCTCGTTTTCCCAACGAGAAATAGTTGATTGATTAACATTTATTTTTTTTGCTAAATCACTTCGAGATAAGTTATGTATTTTCCTTAGATATTCCAAGTTTTTTGCAAAATAACTCATTTTCCCCTCCTTTTATTAAATTTTACAACTTTTTTTGCGAAAACGCAATATTTTTATTGACATTTGCGAAAACGCATAGTAGAATTGAAAATGTAAGGAGGTAGATAATTTGAAATCAGATTTTTTGAAAGCCGTTTCTTCTGAATTAAAAATAATAAGAATAGAACATAATGATTTACAAGAAGAACTATCCAATAAATCTGGGGTTGCTATGAGCACCATTAGTAAATATGAAACTGGTGGAGAAAACATGAATATTAATAAAATTGAACAAATTTTAAAGCCATATAACATATCCCTATTTATTTTTTTTAATCGAATACTTGCGAAAACGCAAAAAAATAATGATTAAACCCGCTGTAACGGGTAAAAATCCACAACTAAATGGAAAGGAGAAAAATGACTAAAAATATTGATTATATCGAAATGGAATCAGCGTGTAATCATTTATGGGTAACTACCGAAGAAATAAAGTATATTCTTGGTGGTTGTTCTAAAACAAAAGCCGATAATTTTAGAAAAGAAGTAGAAAAAAAGTTAAAAGAAGAAAAAACTTTAGCGATGCTTGAAACTAATGACACTAAAAAAAATAAATTGTTAGCTAATTGTTTTTATTATGAAGATACCAAGCCTCACAGGTTACCGATAAAAAGAGTTTTGGAATTTGCACATGTTGATTTAGATTTTGTAAGGCGAGAAGCAAATAAAATGCGAAAAGCAAATTTAATTGAAAACAAAGGTGGTGAAAAAATTGAGAATGTACAATAAGAAAAAAATCGCAACATTAATATTTGCGTTTATAACATTTGTAATTAGTTTAGCATTGGTGCTTTATGATTTAACAATCATTGTAATTAAACTCAATGCTGAATGGACATTTTTGGGAATACTAACATTTTTAATAGCGGCAATAGTAGCTGAATTAAGTTATGAATATTTAGAAGACAAAATAAAAGATACTGACCACAAATAAGGAACAAAGCCAGTATCTAATATAACCTGTTAAATAAAAATTTAACAAGTTAATTATAACATTAAGTGAAGAAAAATTCAAATCAGGGGTAATTGGTAGAGCAATAGGAGAGTATATGGCAAAAGATACATTAATATTTTATTTATCACATTATCAAATCTTGAAAAACCTTTCGGATGAAGATTTTGGAAAACTTTATAAATCATTTTTTGAAAGTCAACTAGGAAATGAAGTTGAATTGCCAGAAAATTTAATAATACCGTTCGGTTTGGTAAAAAACCAAATGGTTTTAGACAATGAAAAATACGAAGAAAAATGCTGTAAAAACCGAGAAAATGGCAAAAAAGGCGGCAGACCTAAAAAAACTAATAAAGCGAATGGTTATTTTGAAAACCCTAATGATAATGATAATGATAATGAAAATGATAATAAGAATGATAATGATAATAAAAAAGAAAATAAAAAAGAAAAAAACTTAATTGAATTTATGGAAGAAAATGGATTCGTTCTTTATCCGGTGGATTATGAATTAATACATAATTGGGAAGATAATGAACTAACGAGATACGCAATAAAGCAATCGGTACTTAATAAAAAATTTAGCACGAAATACGTTGATAAGATAATTTCTTCTTATAGTTCAAAAGGAATAACTAATGTTAGTGATGCTATTCAAAGTGATGAAAACTTTACTAAAACCAAAAATGGTAATAATCCAAATTGGTTAGATAAAGAAATAAAAGAGGAACCACTAACAGAAAGTGAAGAAAAAGAATTAAAAGGAATTCTTAAGGAGTTCAAATGACACAGATAGAAATGGTACTAAAGCATTTACAAGACTATGGAAACATTACAACATGGGAATCCTATGAGGAATATGGTATTACAAGACTTTCAGATAAAATTTTTAGATTAAGAAATCTAAATTATAACATAACTGATGAGTGGGTATATCGAAAAAATCGTTACGGAAAACAAATTAAATTTAAAAAATACATTTTAGAAAGGGAAAAGTAGAAATGGAAGAAAATAAAAGGAATTTAAATGAAAGTATTATTGCAATTAGAGTAGAACTACAAAACTCTAAAATAAAAAAAAGTGGTAAAAACACATATGCTGGGTTTGACTACTACGAACTAGCCGACTTTTTACCAAAGTTAAATGAACTTATGTTAAAAGAAAGTGTAAACGATATATTTAAAATCGAAAATGAGGAAGCAACACTTACACTAATTAAAGCTAGTGAATCACAAGTTTATAAAATGCCGTTTGTATTATTTGAAACACCAATAAATACAAAATATGACAGTAAAACTGGGGAAGTAAGACAAGTTAAATCAATGCAAGATATTCAATATTTGGGGGCATTAAATACTTATTACAAAAGATATTTATATCTAAATGCTTTTGGTATTACTGATGGAGAAGTAATAGATGGTATGGATAATGAAAATTTAGATGTAAAACCTCAAAATAAAACTACTTATGGGAAAATAACACCAAAACAATTAGAATTACTACAAAAAACGTATACAGGTGATAATTTAAAGAAATTACTAGAGGTTAATAATATTGAAAAACTAGAAGATATGCCTATGAAAAAAGCAAGTGAAATAATAGGCAAGATTATTGAAAAACAAAAAGGAGAGGAAAAATAAAAATGGATGAATTAATTGTACTAGAAAAAGATAATTATATTTTAAATAACGGAACTTCAAGATTAATAGCAGATTTTGAAACAAGAATAAAAGAATTAAAAGAGCAAGAAGATGATTTAAAAACAAGAATATTAGCTGAAATGGAAGAAAAAGGCATTGTTAAACTTGAAACTGATGATTTAACAATTAATTATATTGCATCAACTGATAGAGAAGATTTCGACAAGAAAAAATTTAAGGAAGACAATCAAGATTTATATGATGAATATGTAAAAATGACACCAGTTAGAGCAAGTATTAGAATCAAAGTGAAATAATGAATACTTGGGAAATAAAAGGTTATACATTGGAATACATAGATGAAATACATCAATATTTAGTAGATGGAATATGTGTTCCAAGTATAACTCAAATATTAAAAATCAAATTTGGCAATAAATATGCAAATGTTGATAAAAAAGTTTTAGATAATGCTGCTGCAAAAGGCACTAAAATACATACTGCAATAGAGGAGTACGAAAAATGGAAAATCGATGATATTGGTTGTCAAGAATTAAAAGATTATAAATTCTTAAAGAAGACTTACAAATTCAAATGTTTAGATAATGA
This sequence comes from uncultured Bacilli bacterium, assembly GCA_947627895.1. Lineage (GTDB taxonomy): Bacteria > Bacillota_I > Bacilli_A > RF39 > UBA660 > Onthocola_B. The sequence goes on along the minus strand of CANQXV010000015.1, from coordinate 14,942 downwards.
AGTGCCAGTAATACTTTTTAAAGATGGCAAACCTATTGCAGCTGGAAGATTAGATTTAGTATTAGAATTAGAAAATAAAAAAGGAATAGGTGATATAAAAAGAACTTCAACTCTTGATAAAGAGTATTTAGGCTATCAATTAAATCTTTATAGAATAGCTTTCCAACAATGTTATGACATAAAAATAGAGTTTTTGAAAGGATTACATTTAAGAGCAGGAGTTAGAAAATTTGTAGATATACCAATTAATGAAGAATTAATTTGGAAATTAATTAATGATTATTTAGAAAAGGAGAGAGAGATAATTAATGAATAAAGTATGTTTAGTTGGAAGAATTGCTAACGATATTGAACTTAGAGTTACAACTTCGGGAGTCAAGTGTGTAAGCACTAGTATTGCAATAAATAATGGAAAAGATAAAGAGGGAAACGAAAGAAAGGCTGATTTTCCTAAAGTAGTTGTATATAACGAACAAGCCGAAAATCTATCTAAATACCAAAAAAAAGGAAGTTTAATAGGAGTAGATGGAAGAATAAAGACACATAGTTGGGAAGATAAAGATGGCAATAAAAAATATGAAACTTATGTAGTTGCTGACAGAGTAGAATTTTTACAATCAAAACCTAAAGAAGAAGTCCCAATACCAGAGCCGGATTATTTGCCTAGAAATGAAGAAAATAATAACGAAAAAGATGACATTGAAAATGAACCATATGCTGATTTTTCAACAAATACTGATTTATCAGGAATAAGCGATGCTGATTTACCTTTCGGAGACTAGTTTATGGAAAGGACTATTTCCGGAACACCACAAGAATTATCTATGCAATTATTTAATTTAGAGCCAAATAAAATTTATGACATAAAGGAACATAAAGAATTAAGAGGAATAAAAGCAAATGCCTATTTTCATAAGTTAGTAAATGAATTGGCTAGATATAATCGTTCCAAAGGATTTGCAATTTCGGATGAGCAAATGAAAATAAATATTAATCTTAGTTATGGAACGATAGCCACTTTAGAAGATGGCAGTCCTTATGAAGTTATATTACCAAAAGATGTGGACTTTCAAAGTAAATACGAATATGCAAAAAGACTTAAAACAAATGGAGTTTATACTTGGTGGATATGTTACAAAAGAACAAGTGAACTTAATACAAAAGAGTTTACTCAACTTATTAGAGGCCTAGAAGTAGAATGTAAAGATGTAGGAATAAAAACTTTGGATGATATAGAATTTGAAAGGATGATGGAAGAATATGATGGATGATTCATCTCAAACTATAATTACACAATTACATAATGAACTAAAAAAGCAAAAAGAAGAAATTGAACAACTTCAAAAAGATTTAAAGGAATACAAAGAAAAAGCTACGTATTATAAATCAGAATATGAATTATTTGTTAGTAAACATAATAAAAGCATTAGAGAAAAAAACAAAAAAATTAGAACTTTAGAAATGAAAATTGCATCGAATGAAAATAATTTAGAAGAAGATGAAGTATGTTTATTTGATTAGAAATGAGGAGTTAGAATGAAACTATTTAAAAAATGTTTCAGGGGGGAAGAAAAAAATAAAATAATAGAAAAATTAAATCGTATTGAAAAACAAGATGGTGATTTTATTTACAGATTATTGGACGAAAACGACGATTTAAATAATAGATATTCAAAGGACATAATGCTAGATAATAAAAAGTTAATGAAGGCTTTAAATGATTTAACTAATAAAGTTGATGAAGCATCGAGAAAATTAGACAGTATGTCAGCTCAATTAGGAAATGTATTTGAACTAGTTAAAGAATTTAAAGGCAATATGTATGAAATAAAAAAAATAAGACCTACTAAAGTTACCACACAAAAAATAGGTGCAAAGACTAGAAGTAAACAAAGTAACATAATTAGAAAGAAAAAAATGGTTGATGAATAGAGAAGAAAAAATTGGTTATGTATTTATAGGTTTCTTAATAGCATTGTTTATATATTGTGTCTGGGCAATAGCAGATATTCTTAATAAAAAGCCAGTTACTTATGAATATGCCATAGATGGACAGATTTATACCAGTGATAAATGCAAAGTTATAGATGATGTTCCATATTGTTATGACAAAGATGGATTCAGAATAGTTGTAGACAATTATTATGAAAAGTAAAGGTGAAAAAATGAAAATGGTAAGTTTACTTGAAGTATTAGAAAAATTAGCCAAAGGTGAACCATATAGGAAATTACAAAGACATGATAGTAGAGTTTATGAATACAAACACGGGAACTATATAAGTGAATATCAAGATAATTTAATCGATGACTTATCTAATGAATATAGCACCCATGACATGCTCGGAACAGACTTATATGTAGTAGATGAAGAAGAAAATGGAATTAGAAAGGTGGAAAATAATTATTATGAAAAATAAAGGTTTTACATTAATTGAATTATTAGCAGTAGTTATAATTTTTACAATATTAATTTTAATTATTGGTGGGAGGTATTAGAAAATGAAAAATAAAATAATAGGAATAATTGGATTAGTATTAGGATGTTTATTATTAAGTGGTTGTACTAGTGCAGACACAGTAGGTTATAACATTAGTAGAGAAAGTGATGAGTTCAAAGTAAAAAGGAGAATCACATTTATTAATTTAAGAACAGGTGATTACTTATTCTCAATGACAGGTTTATGTAGTATTCAAGGCGGAAGCGGTTCACTGAATAGTGAATTAGAAGTTATATGTAAAATAGGTGAAGACAAATACCAAAAACATATGTTATACCTAGCACAAGAAACAACTTATGTAGTAGAACAATTAGAATTTAGCGAAGTTTCAAAATATAATTATGAATTTGTGTTTAGACCAGATGCAATTATACCAATAGAAATTAAAACTGAAACGAGTGGTAAATAATGGATTTATGGATAAGAAGTCAAAATAGAGAAGTGTTAATACCAAATCCAAAGTTAGCAATAGAGGAAGTTAATGCTGATTGTTATATTGAAGATGTAAGCGAGACTGATAACTATATTATTTTAGGCTCATATAAAACAAAAGAAAGAGCATTAGAGGTATTAGATGAAATACAAGAAAGAATAATTAATGGCGATGCTCTTAAAACATTACTTAATATTCAAGATAAAGACGCAATTCGTACTATTGCAACTGAATTTGAAGGAAAAAGAGCGGATTGTGTTTATCAAATGCCGAAGGAGTGATTATATGAAAAATAAAGAAATAACTATTTATGAATTAATGGGACTTGTTAAAAATGGTAATGCACCTAAAAAAATAAAATTTAGTGAAGATATATATACTTATGTACCACAAGGACATAATTACAAAGATAATGAAGGATATAGTTTGTTTGGTAATCACATAATAAATATAATTAATTATTTAGCTATTAAAGTTGAAATTCTACCAGAAGAAAATGATGAGTGGGAAGATATAGAAGAATATGATATAGGAGGCCCTGTTGGAGATATTGAAATAAGCCTTGATTATCTTAAAAATGTTAAATGCACTAATGTTGAGGCATTACTTGCTGAAACAATTAACAAACTTATTAAAAATCAAAAATATTTAAAAGAAAAGTTGGAGAGTAAAGATGACTAAATATTATTTATTAATTTATAGCAAAGACTATTATGAAATCAAAAAAGAAAGTGATTTATTAATAGTTGGTGATTCAAGCAATAATGAAGTTCCATTAATAATAATGCCTATTGATGATGAATTTATACAAGAAATAGAAAAGTTGGAGGAAAAATAAAATGAAGTTAGCAATTATTATATTTGTAATTAGTACATTAATAACTTTTGTTAAAGTAAATTGTGATTTAAGCGATTTTGTAGATGGTACATACGATATGTGGATAGCAGTAAAGTTTGTTTCAAGTTTAATAATGATAGGTAGTTTTATAGCTATTGTAGTTATGTGCTAGAAAGGGAAAAAATGGGAAATAATTTAGATGGCATTGATAAAAATGACTTTGATAAAATAACTGCATATATATGTAACTTTGATAATAGGTACATCGAAAAACAACAACTTATTTCTTTTTTGGAAGACAAGATAAAAGAATGCAATAAATCAATAGGAACTGATTTATTAAAAACGAATGCTACACATAGCAATAAAATAGTAGAAGTTAGTGTTTATCAAGAAGTCCTAGATTTTGTTAATAAAGGTGGTAAAGAATGAAAGATTATTTAAATAATGAAATTAAAATAAATGATGAAGTCATATTTTTAGCCTATATGAGAACGGGAAGTAGTTCATCAAGAAATATGATTGCAAAAGGAAAAGTTATCGGTTTTGATAAAAAGAAAGTAAAAATAAAGGTAGAATATTATGATACTGACAAATGGAAACCTAATATTGAAACAATAGAAAATATAATACCTTTAAAAATAGTTGTTATAGGTGGTAAAAATGAATGAAGAAGATAATGAAACTTTAAAATATTTTAAAAAAGTTTATGATGAACTTATGCAAGATGAAAAATATCAAAAATATGCTTCATTGATGGATTTTTATCATAAAAAAGTTGAAGATTTACAATACCAATTAGAAGAAAAAGATAAGGTTATTGATGAAGCAATAGAATATTTAATAAAATGGGGAAAACAACCTGATGCAGATTTGTATTATTGTATTAATGAACACAAAGAATATACAGAATTATTAGAAATATTAGAAAGAGGTAAAAATGTTAACATTACCAATTAAGAAAAAATGGTTTGATATGATTAAAACGGGTGAAAAGAAAGAAGAATATAGAGAACAAAATAGGTATTACGATTCAAGATTCGATAAACATTTTTATAAGGATTGTGTGCTTACATCAAATTATGTTATATTTCGCAATGGTTATAGAAAAGATAGTCCTAAAATTAAATGCTTATGTGATTTAGCACAGGGTTTTGGTAAAGAAGAATGGGGAGCAGAACCTAATAAAGGTTATTATATTTTAGAAATTTTAAGTGTTGAGGAAGTGAAATAAAATGAAATTAGAAAAAGAAGCAAGAACTCATTATATAAGCCAAAATCATCAAATTGGCGAAGTAGGACATAAAATTACACAGGCTGTTATAACATTTGTTATAGATAAAGAATTGACTTGTCAAGAAAGTCACTTTATAGATACTTTAAAAAATAAAGAAGTAAAACTTATAATAGAAGAAAAAGAGCCAATACTTGATGAAGTAGAAAGAAAATATTTAAGTGATGTTATTAGACCTTTTAGAGATAGAGTTAAATATATTGAAAAAACTTCTTTAAATGGTAAAGAATATATCGTTGTAAAATATTATTCTATATACAAAAATTGTCCTGAAGATACTGATATTTGTTTACCATATTTTAAAAAAGATACAATGTACAAAGGTATGGAATTAAATAAAGAATATAAATTGAAGGACTTGGGATTATGAAATTAGAAGTAGGAATGTATTGTTATAATGAAACCAACCGAAAATTAGGAATTGGAAAAATAATAAGTTTTCAAAGCAATAACAAAGTTAATGTTAAATATAAAAATGACATAGAACTTGTTAATATAGGGCATCTATTAGCTAGTTATAATATTATAGATTTAATTCAAAATAAAGATTTATGTGAAATTGAGTTTTATTCACCTAGACATAACAAAAGAGTTACAAGGTTATTTGAGGTCTTAATAATATCAGACACCTATATTAATTTTCAAAATATAAATTGTGAATTTGTATTAATAAATAAACAATGGAACGCAGATGATTTAGAATTAAAACCAGTTATTAAAGCTATTTTAACTAAAGAACAATTCGAAAATAATTGTTATAAGGTAGGAGATGAATAAGTATGTATAGAATAAAAGATAAGGTTGATTTAAAAGAATTAGAAAAATATGGTTATTTATTAGGTGAAAATACAACTAACGTGGCATATAATCATTATGGAAAATTTTTTGAACTAGATAATAATTTTCTTGATATTGTAGAAATAGATAAAAAAACTAGAGAAATAGAACTTATAAAATCATTGAAAAAAATATCGCCAAACAGATTTGTGTATGATAATGACAAATTATTAATTAATTACATACAAGATTTAATAGATGCAGGTTTAGTCGAAAAGGTAGATTAATATGAGCTATTTACTAGATAAATATAAAAAATATGACATAGAATATATTCTTTATAACAATATAATAAAAATTCATAAAAAGATTCCAGTAAAAGTATTTACACAATTAAAAATAGATATGATAAGGTGGGAAGTACAAGTAAAAGATATTATTGTAGAAAGTTGGGGCTAGTATGATATCGAGTAAGGAATTAACTTTAGAAGAAGTATTAAAGGAAATGAACAAACTAAAATATCGATTATTAGAATTGGGAGATAAATTAAAAATAGGTTTCTTTGAAATTCAAGCGATAGAATATAAAGATATTATAATTAAATCAAATTTTGTAGGGGATGTGATGTTAAATAAAATGATTAAAGCTGATGATACAAGAGAAGAATTTGATTCAGTAAAAGAATCATACAATGGTTATAGACAAGTAGCCATTGAAAAAATAGGTGAAATGATAGAAACAAAACCAATAGAAGAATGTATTGTTTATTTTAGAGATAATCTTCACTGGAAATGGGATGAAATAGCCAAAATGTTTAATTACACATCAAGACATTGTAAAAGATTATATAAAAAAGGTAAAAATGTCACATAATGTCCCACTATGTCCTATTTATTTGGTGTATATTGGTATTATGGAAAATTAGAAATTCCACATGGTGTTACCCTTTCTTATAGCAACCTTTATAGGCTGCTATAGAGCAAGTAAATTATCTACCTTTAACTTTTAAAAAAGTGTTTTTCGGATATTATCCCTCTTACTTGTTCTATAGTGCTTATAAAAAGTATTAAAAAACTAACGGGGAGATTGAACATAGAAATATGTTCTTTTTAATTGTAAAGGAGAAAAAGAAAATATGAATGGTGAAGAATTAATGAATGCTGTTTATTCAAATGATGAAAAACAAAAAGAAAAAATTGCAAACACAAGAGAGGCTTTTGCCAAAGTTGCAGATTATATGTTGGATGAATTAAAGGATAGTCGTGAAAAAAGTTTAGCATTAACAAAACTTGAAGAGTCTTGTATGTGGGCTATCAAAGGTATTACTAGAGAATAAAAGAAAGAAAGTGAGTGCATGACTAGAATAGACACAAAAACAAAGGCTAAGGTAATTGCAAGTTATGCACTTACTAATAGCTATAATAAAACAGCCAAAGAATTTAATATAAGTGATAAAACAGTAAAAAAGATAGTAGAAGAGAATCCGAAGTTATACGAGCAAAAAAAAGAAGATTTTATAAGTAAAGCGAGTGAAATAATAGATGCTGCTATGGATAAATTAAAAATAGAAATAGATAAGGGAACTGTACCTGCAAATCATTTAGCAACTATTATTGGCACAATGTATGATAAAAGGGCTTTGGCTAAAGGAGAATCAACAGAAAATACAACATTTAAAGTTGATATCAATGTTGTTGAATAATGAAATTATCTATTACTAAAAAACAACAATTATTTATTAATTCGGATGCGTTTGAGACATTATTTGGTGGTGCAGCTGGTGGCGGTAAAAGTTACGGACAATTAATAGATGCCCTTTTGTATGCTTTAAAGTATAATAAATCAAAGCAAATTATTTTTCGTAGAACTTTTCCAGATTTAGAGAAGTCTTTGATAAGAACTAGTTTAGAGTTTTATCCAAGAAATATTGCTAATTATAATAGTAGTAAGCATGTATGGACATTTAATAATGGTAGTATTATAGATTTTGGCTATATAGATAGCGAAAAAGATGTTTATCAATATCAATCGGCTGAATATGATGTTATCAGATTCGATGAATTAACACATTTTACTGAATATATGTATACTTATATGATTAGTAGATGTCGTGGTGCTAATCCTTATCCTAAAATGATGAAAAGTTCTACTAATCCAGGTGGAATAGGTCATAGTTGGGTAAAAGAAAGATTTATAGATATAGGTGAGCCTAATAAAATACATGAATGTACTTTAAACGAAGATACTACTGAAGTTGGTACTAGAATATTTATACCAAGTTTAGTAACTGATAATAAATTTATGTTAGATTATGACCCAGATTATATTAAAAGACTTGATAATCTACCCGAAAAAGAAAGAAAAGCGCTTAAGTATGGAGATTGGGATATATATGATGGCATGTTCTTTCCTGAATTTAAAAGAGGAATACATGTAATAGAACCATTTGAAATACCAAAAAATTGGGATAGATATATAGCACTAGACTACGGACTAGATATGTTCGCGGTATTGTTTATAGCAGTAGATACTAAAGGAAAGGCTTATGTTTATAATGAAATACATAAAAGTAATTTGATAGTTAGTGAAGCAAGACAAACACTTAAAAGTATTATGCGACATTATGATTATAAATATAAATTTGCCCCGCCTGATTTGTGGAATAGAAATAGAGATACTGGAAAAAGTACCGCTGAGTTGTTTGCTGAAGGTGGAATTATTTTAAATAAAGCAAGTAATAATCGTATTGCTGGATGGTTAAATGTTAAAGAGTGGTTAAAGATAAGAAAAACAAGAAATGAACAAACTGGTGAAATATACGAAGACAGTGATTTAAAGATATTTAGTAATTGCTTAAATCTTATTAAGTATTTGCCACAATTACAACATGATGATAAAAATCCAAATGATGTAGCGACCGAACCGCACGAACCAACGCATATAACGGATGCATTAAGATATTTCTGTACTAGCAAGATAGCACCTAGTAAAGAGATAATAGATAAAGAGAGAACATTTAATTTTGAAATAGAAAGACCAATACATTATGTTGATTATGGAGAGGAGATAGAAATAATATGAGGAGGCAAATAAATGAATGAAATATTACTATGCACCATATTTGGTGTTTTTATTTTAGTATCTTTTACTATTGGATTAGCATTTGGTTGTAAGTTGAGAAACGGCGAAACAATAAAGATGTCTAATATTAATCCAGTTAAAGTTGTAAAAGAACGAAAAAAAGAAAAAAGACAGAGAGAAAAAGAAGAGAAAGAACAAGAAATATTTGAACAAAATCTTGCCAACATAGATGCTTATGATGGTACTGAAATAGGGCAATTAGAGTTTAAAAATTAGAAGGGAGTAATATGAATACAGAAGAAATTAAAACAACTGATATTTGGAGTTTATATGAAAAACATTCAAATTTTATGTCAAGAAGAAATATATATACTGACACAGATAAAAATTTTAGAATGTATAATGGCGACCAATGGTATGGTTTAAAGGTAAAAGATACTGAAAAAATACAAAATAACTTTATTAAACAGATAGTAAAACAAAAAGTATCAAATATTACTTCTAATTTATTTGCTATTAATTATAGCCCAGAAAATATCGAAAATAGTGAGTTTTTTGAAACAGCACAAAAAACTTGTGATTTGTTGAATAAAAAAGCCAGTAAAGTTTGGGATAAAGACTTTATGGATAAAAAAGTTAAAAAATGGACAAAACAGGCGGCAATAAATGATGAGGCAATATGTTATGTTACTTATGATAAAGAAAATGATTTACCATTAAATGAAGTAATTGCCAAAAATGATATTATGTATGGTAATGAAAATGAAGAAGAAATACAATTTCAACCATATATACTAATTCGTCAAAGAAAAACAATTATTGAATTAGAAGAAATGGCTAGAAAAGAGCAAATACCAGAAGAATTAATAAAAAATTTAATCACTGATAGTGAAACTTCAACGTTGTCTGGAGATAGTGCAAAAGATGAAGTAGAAGATAAAGCGTGGTTAATTACTAAATTTTATAAAAGAAACGGAAACGTTTATTATAGTCAAGCCACTAAGTATTGTGAAATAAAAAAAGAAGGCAATTTAGGAACAACACTTTATCCATTTGCTCATTTTAATTGGGAAGACCAAGAAGGCAATGCAAGAGGAATAGGAGAAGTAAGACAACTTATACCAAATCAAATTGAAGCTAATAAAATAGCAATGCGTAGAGCGGTAACAAGTAAGAATATATCATATCCACAAAAAGTTGTTAATATTGACGCTATAGAAAATCCTAATGATATTAATAAAGTAGGTGCTTTAGTTAAATTTAGAGATATGGGTGGTCTTAGGGCTAGTGATGTCTTTATGACTACTACACCAGGACAAATGGGTACTGATAGCGAAAAATTGCAAAATGAATTAATAAGTTTGTCGAAAGATTTAAATAATGCTGGAGATTCCACTACAGGAAATATTAATCCTGAAACTGCAAGTGGTAGAGCAATATTAGCGGTACAAAATGCTCAAAATCAGCCTTTAAATGACCAACTAATTGGTTTAAAGGCATTTTTAGAAGATATCGCCAGGATTTGGTTTGAAATGTGGAAAATATATTCTAACGGGTTAATGATAGAAGTTGAAAGTCAAGACAACATAACAGGTCAAGTTACAGAAAATTTAGAACAAATACCAAGTTTTATATTAGAAGTTTTAAATACTAGTGTAAAAGTAGATATTACACCAAAAGGGGCATTTGATAAATATGCCCAAGAATTATCATTAGAAAATTTATTCACTCAGGATAAAATTACATTTGATGAGTATGTTGAAGCGTTAGATACAGATAGTGTAATGCCTAAAGTTAAACTTGAAAATATATTGAAAAAGAGAAAAGAAGCACAGCAACAAATAGATGTTTTAGAACAACAAGCCCAAGTAATGAAAAATCAAATGCAAATGCAAATGAATAATAGAAACGAAATAGAAAATATTGCATTGCAGGGTAATCAAATAATAGACCAGTCAATGCAAAATGCTTAACACTACTTTATAGGTAGTGTATTAATGATGTACAAAAGTATCGTGGAGGCACGAGAAAGAAGAACTACTTACCAGTAGGTTGCTATGAAATCTAGGTTTATAACTGACGAGTTATTGTAAAAGAGAAGGGAAAGCTGACCTGGCAATATTCAAGTATATCATTAATACAGTGCTTATAAATAGCACTCCGACATTTATGCCGGTAACTATTAACTCATCTACCAAGTGTAGAAGGAGTCCTAGTATCGTTAATAGAGGTTATTAGCGATAACTGAAACTCGATAGAAATATCGGGTTTTTATTATGTCCAAGCATTGAAGACATTAAAAGCTATGGGTAAGTGAAGCAAACACTTATGAAAAAATAGGAAGGTGGAAATATGGAAGATGAAATCCAAAATGTAACTGAAGAAGTTACTGAAAAAACTGATGCTCAAACAGTAGAAGAAAATGAGGAAAGTATAGAACTAACTGATACTGCTGAAGTAGAAGAAATAAGTGAAGAATCTACTGAGGAAAAAGAAGAAGATAGTAAGCCAAAAGGTCGTTTTGTTACTGATGATGAACTAAACGAACTAATTGACAAACGAGTTAGAAGAAAACTCGATAAGATTGAAAGGAACTATGAAAAGCAATTAGCCGACTATAAAGATACAGAGGCGGTACTAAATGCTGGATTAGGAACTTCTGATATCAAAGAAGCTAATCAAAAAATGAGAGAGTATTACGAAAGTGAAGGAATTAAAATGCCTGAACGAGTAAATTCATCTTATTCTAAACACGAGATTGAAGTATTGGCTAAAGATGAAGCAAATGGTTTTATTGAAGATGGCTATGATGCTATGTTAAATGAAGCCAATAGACTTGCTCAAATCGGCTATGCCAATATGAATGAACGTGAAAAAATTATCTTTACTTCTTTAAGCGAGAAACTTACAGAAGAAAATGATAAAAGAGAGCTTCTTAAATTAGGCGCTAAAGAAGAATTGCTATCTAATAGTGAATTTATTTCATTTAGAAAGCAATTTAATTCAAATGTGCCTATTGAAAAAATATATGCCTTATATAAAGGCAGCCAACCGAAAGCAAAGGTTGAAAATCCAGGAAGCATGAAAAATGCTCCTACAAAAGAAGTCAAAGAACGTTATACTGATGAGGAAATATCAAAGCTTACTCTAGAAGACTTAGAAAAGCCAGGAGTTTTTGAAGCAGTAAGAAAATCAATGACTTCAAAATAGCAGTAAAAAAGGAAAGGAATGATTTAATTTATGGATGCTGCAAAACAAACTATATGGCATCAAGCCTATATAAGAGCACTAGAAACTATCACTAGTTTAAGAAATCACTGCGATTTCAAATTTGAAAGAGATAGTAAAAATGCAAAGGAGGTTAAAATTCTTAATGCAGTAAGACCTACTGTAAAAAAATATGTACCAGGTACTAAAATTGATAGAGAGTCTATCAGTGCTACTGATATGACATTAAAGTTAGACCAATTTTATTACTTCAATATTTCTTTAGATGATGTAGTAAAAGCTCAAAGCGTACCAGGTGCTATGGAAGCAACTGCTAAAGAAGGCGCACTTGCTTTATCAGAAGAAGGAGATAAATACGTTGCTGAAGTTATTAAAACTGGTGTAACTAATGAAGACATTAAAGCGGTAGATAGTATTACTCCATCAAAAACAAATGCTATTGAACATATTGAGGATGGTTTTGCTGTACTTTATGGTAACAACTGTAAGGTTAGTGAGAATTATTGGCTAGAAGTTGACCCTACTTATTATAAATATATTAGACCATCTATTACAGAGTTATTAACTAACAATGTAGAAATGGCCAAAAAAGGTATTGTAGGAAAATATGGTAATGCTAATATTACTATTGAAAACTTACTACCACATGATGAAACTGATGTATTTAACATCTTAAGAACAGAACATGCTGTTGCTTTTGCTGAACAAATCAACAAAGTAGAAGCATATAGACCTCAAGATGCATTCGAAGATGCTTTAAAAGGTCTTTATGTATTTGGTGCATTAGTTGCAAGACCAGAAGAAATTGTAGTACTTAAAACTAAGAAAGCAGGCTTAACACCCTAGTAAGCCCGAAAAGGGCGAAATTAATTCTGTAACAGTTAATGTTACTGCTGCATCAATTAAGAAATCAGAAGCTACTGCTGATAAAGAAGTAGCTAGTATTTCAGTTGATGGTGGCGAAGAACCATATACTTATGAAATAACTGGTACAGATGCTGATAAGTTTAAAGAAGAAGAAGCTAAGATTAAATTAGCTGAAGCTCTTACAGAAGAAAAAACTTATACAGCAAAAGTCAAAGTTACTGATAAAAACAGCAAAGAAAAAGAGAGCACTGAGTTTAGTGTTGAAGTAACTGCTGATGAATAGAGGCTAAAGCCTCTTTTTATCGTGTTTAAAGTATATGTAAGTGCAACTCTTACGAACACGACTTAATAGAAAGGATTATTATGGAAAAAGTAGAATATTATACACTTAGACCAAATTTAAAACAAATTTATGGTAAAAAAGTAGATGCAAAAACACAATTTACTGAAAAAACTGAAGATGGAACAGTAACTCAAGAATTTAAAAATTTAACTCTTACAACTAACATAAAAAGAAAAGACAAGATGGGAAAAATTGAAATTGAAGAAGAATCTAAAATTTCAGTTAAAGTTCCAGAAGGTACAATTTTAATTTGGAATGAAAATGAAGGCTTTATAGTTCCACAATATCAAATGTGTACATTAGAGGAACTTGAGCAAGAAATAAAAGATATCAAAGACATATATAAGGGTGATGAAAATGACACTAAAGGAAATGAAACAAAAGACATTTAGTCTTATTGAAGAATATTATCCAGAACAAAAAGAAATGGCTGAAGATGAGGATGTATTAAATAAAATAAATGGTGTTGCAAATCAAGTAATGTTAGATTTAATGAAATATCGTAAATTAACTGCTAATTATGAAATGGAAATAGAAGCAGAAGATGATAAGATTATAAATCTAAAAGAAAATATAGAAGATTTGTATCAATTAAATAAAATTTATTTTGGAGAAAATTATGATGAAGTAGTAGATTATACTATGGTTGATGATACTATAAAATTACCAAGTGATTTTACAGGAATAATTACAATCTACTATTACAAATATCCTGAATTAATAGAAATTAATCCTGAAAATGATGATTATGATAATACTTATGAATTTGAATTAGATAATGTATTGTTAGAAATAATGCCTTATGGTATCGCAGCAGATTTATTAAAAATGGATATGATAAGTGGCTATGGAAAATATTTTTATGAAAGATATTTAGAAATGAAAAATGGAATAGATCCACGTAAAACATCTGGAATAGTTAAAATTACTGGTGGAGTAGATATTTAGGAGGAATTATGGCAGATTTAACAGATTTAATAACAAGAAAATATTCTAATTTTAGAGGAGTAGATTTTTCAAATAATGATGTAATTTCCCAAAGAAGTCCTAATGCTTTAAATATGTGGAAAAAATACGAAGAAAGCGATTGTATTCAAACTAGACCTGGAATGAAATTGTTAAACGAATTTGACAACAAAATTCTAGGTCTCTTTTTTTTAAGTTTAAATAACATACAGCACGTTTTAGTTCATGTTGGACCAAAACTATTAAAGTGGGTTAATTATCCAAATACTCCAGCAGAAACTGTAGAATTATTTAGTAATATGAATGTTGTTGAAAGTAAAAGCTTTATTTATGAAGATATTTTATTTATTGCCGACGGAATTAATTATTTAGAATATAATGGCGAAACTTTAAAAAAAGTTGAGGGTACAATACCAATAACATCCTATTATAAGAATCCTGATGGTTCAACAACTATTGATACAGACACAGATACGGATTTAGTATATCAACCAGTAAATTGTTTAACTTCCCTCAGAAAAAACATGTTTATTGCCGATGGTATAAGCAAAGATTATTATTTAGATGCTCAAGAATTAGATAGTGCTACAACTTATTTAATGCAAGCAGTTGTTGA
>CANQXV010000014.1 GCA_947627895.1 uncultured Bacilli bacterium | reverse complement strand
AATTCAATAGTTACATCATGATTCTTAATTAATGCTTTTAATTCTTCATCTTCAGTATTTACTAAACTATCCTTTAAAACATCACTAGCTTCTGTTGAAAGTGATACATTTTCATCACCCTTTGGTTCTTCAACAACAATATCATTTTTATCTTCAGCTGGTTTACTTGAAACTTTTTTAAATGTTACCGCTACTGTTACATTTCCATCTGGCATTACAAATGTATTATCTGCACTAACATCAACAGTTTGATTTTCACCATAAGTAACTGTAATTTTATCTAGTTGATATCCTGCAGCAGGAGTAACTGTTACTTTTACAGTATCGCCAGCAACAGCTTTTTCAGAAACTGTGAAATTTCCATTTATAGTAGGTGTTTTTTTGATATCGTATTCTGTTCCTACTACACCACTAGCAGATTGTGTAACACCTTCTGCTAAATATTTGTTATCAACAGTTGGTGAAACTTTTCCTCCTTTGATTTCAATATCTTTTTTACTATTGTCGTCTGCTTCTCCTTCTGCACCACGAGTATAAGCAGCGGCAACATCAGCGTTTATTTCGGCAGTTCCAGAAACTGTAACTTTAGCTTTTTGGCTACCACCACCATAATTGGCCACATTATCAACAACTATTGCCGTTCCAGTGTTAAATAAGATTTCATCTCCCGCATCGCCAACATAATCTTTTTCTTTTTGACTGTCTTTAACAGCCGTAATTGTACCGCCAGTTATATTGATTGATCCTTGACGAGCTACAACACCAAATAAGCCTTTAATATTGCCACCTTCTATATTTAAAGTACCTGATTGTGGATGATATATGGCGGCACTACTAGTACTAGTCAATTTTCCACCAGTAATACTAATAGTTGAATTGCTACATTGTTTGGTATCGCCATTTCCTGATACAGCAAATGCATTTGTTTCAATTTCTCCACCTTTAATTTCTAAATTAGATCCTGCTCCAAATACACTAATACCACGAGAACCCTTAATAACTGTTCCATCTTCTACTATTAAATGTCCTGAAAGATATGTATCACCAGACGGAGCGCCAACTTGAACAGCAGCGATTCTATTTTCAACAGAATCATTATTAGACACATTCAAATTGCGGATAGTAACTTTTCCAGAATTTACTGCAACTATAGCCGCATTATTTTCTTGTTGAGTAACAGTACCATTGGAAATGGTGGCATCGCCAGCTGTATTAAATAATACAAATGCTCCCTTGGATAATGTTATTGTTTTACCACCCAAATCAATTGCAACACTTCTTGTAATAGTTATTCTACTATCTACAGATATACTTTCAGTTAATGTACAAGTTTCTCCTTCGCCTGAAGTTAAACAATTCGTAAATTCTTTTTTTGCTTGTTCAGCTTCCGCATTTACACCTGCCATCAATCCAAATGAGCTAATTGCAAGTGCCGCAAGACCTAATAATTTTTTCTTTTTCATATACATCTTCCCTTCTTATTTCCCATTCTATCAAAAAAAAAAAAAGGGGTATTTGTCAATTTTTCAACAATTTACATTTTTAATTGACATTAATACCACTTGCCATATAAACAGCCACAATAATCTTGACGATATAAATCATATTCCCGACTTAGAAGAATACTTTTTTTATACCCATCTTGTTTTTTAAAATCACTATATAAAAATGGAATACCAACCTCTTGACTTATTTTTTCACCTAAAGTATTAATTACTAAACTATTCTTATGAGGACTAACGGTTAAAGTCGTTCCAAAATAATCGTATCCTTTTTCTTTGGCTATATGAGCACATTTACTTAAACGAAGATAAAAACATTTCGTGCACCGTGCTCCTCCTTCTTTTTCTTGTTCTAAACCTTTAACAGCTGTCTCAAAGGATTCATTATCATAATCACAATCTAAAAAATCAATTTTATGTTCACCTTTAAATTTTTTTAAAAATTTAAGTTGTTCATTTTTTCTTTTAATATATTCTGCTTCGGGTTCAATATTCGGATTATAATAAAAAACAGTAATATCAAAATATTTAGTTAAAAAACTAATACATGTCGTAGAACATGGGCCACAGCAACTATGTAATAAAAGGTGAGGTACATAATCAAGATTATTCACTAGCTCCATTAGTTTCATCTGGTAATTCATTTTCATCTACTTCTTTCTCTTTATCAGCCTTTATTTTAGCATAAGTTTCAAAATATGTATTATTTAAATTACTATCTAAGAATAAAACTCCTTTTTCTTCACTACCTAAAGAAGCAATTATTTCTTTATATTTTTCTAACTTTTCTAAATTAACGACATTAACATAAACGGCATTTTCATCATTCATTTTTAATAAAAATCTACTATCATCAATAGTTATGCCGTCTCTAGTATCCGGATCATATTTTATTTCACTAATCATTCTTAAGACTGATGTATCAATATCTTTTAACTTTAAAACAAAATTACTTAAGATATCACTGGGAACAAAATTAATTAAAGTAGGAATACCATTTAAGTAAGCATCCGTTTTAATTTCATTATTATTACTTAAAATATAACTATTATTCCGTTCATAATAAAATAAAGGTATTTCTTCGGTAACTTTAATAGTTATTTTACCTAAAAGATTAAAATGAATTTTAACATCACTAATTAAATCTAACTCTTTAATATTATTTTTTACTTTTAAAGATAAACTTTGCCAAATAGAACTGGTGTTTTTTAGACTTGATGCAGAAATAATTTGGGCATCCGTAGTTAAGTTATTACCTTTAACAACAATATTGGAAATAGGCATGCGAAAAATAACATAGATAACCATCAAGACTAAATAAAGTCCTAATAAAACTACGATTAAACCTTTAAAAGAGATTTTTTTCTTGACCTTTTTCTCGGCCATAAGCATCACCATTTAACAATTATTTGTTCTAATTCTAAATCAATATTTTTTTCATTCTTTATTTTCTTCTTTATTATATTAATTAACTCAATTATATCACTACTTGTAGCCTTATGGGTATTAATTATAAAATTCGCGTGTTTTTCACTAACCATGGCATCATTTACCCTAAAACCTTTTAAAGAAGCTTCATCAATTAGTTTTCCCGCGGATAGCCCTTCCGGATTTTTAAAGACACTACCCGCGTTTTTAGCATCTATTGGTTGCGTATTTTTCCGATATTCTTGATGTTCTTTTATTTCTTGCTTGGTTTTTTCTACATCCCCTAGTTCTAATTTTAAAGTGGCTTTTAAAATAATAACATTTCTTTCTTTAAATTCACTATAACGATAACCATATTTAATATCTTGTTTTTTTAAAACAACAATTTCATTATCCTCATCAATAATAGTTACATCTTCTAAATAATCAAATATTTCGTGACCAAAACAACCCGCATTGCCTCTTATAGCCCCACCTAAAGTCCCAGGAATACCCAAAAGAAAAGATAAATTAACAAAAGATTTTTTCAAGGTTTCTTGAACTATTTTAGAAATACTAATGCCCGCTTCGGCCTCAACTTTTTTATTTTTTATTACCAAGTTATTTAAATAATCTAATTTAATAATAACCCCATTATAATCTTCATCTGGTAAAATAACATTAGAGCCCCCACCTAAAATATAAAAGGAATAATTATTATTTTTTAAATATTTTATTAAATTAAGTGCATCATCTAAAGTGTATGGTTTAACTAGGAATGTTGATTTTCCTCCTATACCATAAGTATTATATTTTTTTAAATCAATATTAGTTAAAACCTCACCATAGGTCTTTAAAGCCTCTTTCATTTTAAAAGATCCTTAGCTTCATTATATATAAGTTCAGAAGAACTAGTAGTTTTAATATTTTTTAATTTATGAACCATTTCCTCATATTTAACTGGATTATTGATAAGTTCATTAATCGCAATTTGTAAAACATCGGCTTTTAAATTCTTTTCTTCAATTAATTCGGCTACTCCTAAATTCACTAAATCTAGAGCATTATAATATTGATGGTTGTTAGCAACATAAGGACTAGGAACTAAAATACTAGGAATATTTAAGGCTAAAATTTCACTGATAGTTGATGCTCCCGCCCGGGTTATAATTAAATAAGCACTTTTCATTAAAGCATTTAAATTATCAACATATGGTACGACTTTAACATTAGATGGAAAAGTCGTATCTTTAATGAAATCATCATATAAATTTTTACCCGCGATATAAAGTACTTGATAATCTTCATTACCAATTAATTTTAAGAATGGTTTTAATTTTTCATTAATAGTTCTACTACCAAGAGAACCTGCAACCACAATAATAAGTTTTTTATGGGGTTTTAAACCTAAAGTATCAGGGGAAACAGCTTTAATATCTAAGGCCCCATCCCCACAGGGATTGCCTGTATAGACAACTCTTTTAGCCTTTGAAAAGTACGATTTTGAACTTTCAAAAGAAACACAGACTAAATCAACTAATTTACTTAACCAAATATTGGATTTGCCTGGGATACTATTTTGTTCATGTAAAATGGTTTTAATACCTAACTTATGGGCAGATCTAATAACCGGATAAGTTACATAACCTCCTACCCCAATTACTAAATCGGGTTTAAAATCTTTAATTATTTTTTCACTTTGTTTAGTAGCTTCCCGAATTAATTTTAAATTATGAACATCTTGAATTATTTTAGTTTTACTAAAGCCATATATTTCTAAGGCTTCATAACGATACCCTAGAGGTGGCACAATATCCTTTTCCATTCGATTATGGGTGCCAATATATAAAACATCTAAATTTTTTTCTTTTTCTTGAAATTTCTTAATAATGGCTAGAGCCGGGTAAATATGTCCCCCGGTGCCTCCCGCGGATACAATAATTTTCATCTCTTTCACCTACTTTAATTATACACTACTTTAACCAGATTTAATAATAGAAATGGGAAATTAATGTCAAGATTATATCTTCTTTACAAAATTTTATTTTCGACAATGTAAGTAAGATTGTAAATCATATCTTTGGTACTTCTTACTCCATAGCTAAAAATTTCGACCTTTAGTTTTTGATAAGCAGCAATTACTTTAGGCGTCAAAACCCCATTTAAAAGGCAAATAAAATCATAAGGATAATCATCTATCGTATTAAAAACATAATTTAGGGTTCCTAACTTATAACCCGTTTTAAATTTAGCAATCTGTGCAATTACCGCATTACTAAAACTCATGAGATAAATATTACGATTATACTTTTTTAAAGTTTTAATTAACCGGGGAATATTTAAGTTAAAATCTTTTATTTCTAATAATAAAATTTTCGTAGTTTCTATTTTTAATAAATCTGTTAATTTGGGAATATTATCTTTTTGCATTTCTTTATAATTAACACTGTTTATTAACTTTCCATGATATAGAGGATCATGATATAAAACAAAAACATGATCTTTGGTTTCGCGAATATCGGTTTCTACCCCAGCATATCTTTTATCATTTAAGGCTTTAATAAAGGCGGGCATTTTGTTTTCTTCATTCTTTTCATTGTGAAACCCCCGATGAATAATATATCTCAAAAAAATCACCTTAGTAATTTATACTAAAGTGATTAATTTTTATGTGTTGAATATTTTTTTCTTTTTCTAGGAATAGATGCTTCATCTGGTAAAAGCGATTCAAAATAATCTCTATTTTCATCTAGAATAACTTGACTATTCTTTTCTAATAAAAATTCTAAGATATGTAATTTTTGTAAATTCTTTTGCGTTTCCATATTAGTTAAAACTTCAAGTTTTTCAATTTCGGCATTTAGTTTTTCTAAACTTGCACCTTTAAAATTGTAATCTCTAAAAATGCGCATGTATTCTAAATCGTGAGTGGCAATTATGGCTTCGGTAAGCAATTCCATTGGCGCATTAGGAACACTTTGAGCAAACATTAAAATCCAAGCGGCATCATCAGTTTCTACAACTGTTTGAGCAAATTCCGTCGCATAAACATTTGAAACATTTCGAGCAAAAATAATTAAATAATGACAATAAGCATTTTCGCCCCTATTTATTTTTTCTTTTACTAAACATCTTAAACCTTCTGCGATGGGATATAAAGCCATATTGTTTTCTTGAAGGTAATCTAAGCCTCTCATAAAATTATCATCGGCGAATACCTCATGTGCTATTTTTTCTATGGGTGCATTTTTCAAAGAAGCCATTTTTAAAAGTGTAGCTGTAAAATAGCCTTTTTGATTTAAATATTTAGTTTTTAAACTTATAGCTTTTAAGACAAATCTATTAACATCTACATTAGGTATTTCTTTGGCATAATAATATATTGCTTCGATATCATCACTATTCATAATGGCCTCAGTTGCGATAACCTCAGGTACACCAGGAATATTTTTAACTGCTTCCGTTAGATAATACCAGTTGCGAATACTAATTAAAGTATGCCAATAACCAACAATATCAATACCTTTGATATTTTGCATAACTTGATAAATGAAATAACCATTTTTTTCATTCTTTAATACCTCTTCTAAGTATTCAGGGGTTATAACCTCCATATCAAGCATTTTCTGTATTGCTTGGGTCTTGTTCTCTTTTAATAAATCGACTAATACATTTTCCTTAGTTGCCATAATATCATCTCCTTTAAACTTAAGATTTATCCTATCATAACCCCTTTTTCTTGTCAATTTTTTTCTTATGAAAAATTAGACCGAAAGAGACTAAAATTAGGAAAAAACAAATCATGGCAATTAAAGGCGCTACATAACCGGGTAGTTCTTTTCTCACCTCTACTGGCATCATTTCAATGGGAAAAGCACTAGTAGTTTTAACTTCTTCTTTCATGACAATTAAATTAAGGATATGTACATTTTCATCAGAATCAATTACCTCAATCGTAACATAGTTTTTGCCTGAGAGAAAATTTTCATTACCATAGATATTTACTAAAGAGGTTTCGGGTAAATCATATTTTAATTCTAAAGAAGAAATATCACTTGTAACTTGAACGGTATAGGTATCATTATTTACATCGTATTTGGGAGTAAGTTCCCCATTTAAAACTTCTAAGCTTTGTAGCACATGCCTCATCTCCTAGATAATTTTTAATAAAATTTCATTCATTACATATATTTTATCCGGATTAATGAAAACATATTCCCCCTTTTTAATTAAATCTTTATTATGGAAAAGTTTTTTTAAATCATAAACCTCAAGCAAGGATTTTCCATATTTTTCTTGAAATGTTTTTAAATTAATTCCTTCACTCAATCTCAAATTAAGCATTACCTCATAATTCATTTTATCTTGACCCTTAACTATTTCAGTTGAAGCGGTTATATCACCTAGCAAATAGTTTTTTAAATTTTTGGTATTTTCATATCTTACATCATCAAGATATCCCGCGGCTCCTAAACCAAAACCATAATATTCTTCATTATGCCAATAAGTTAAATTATGTTTTGATTCATAACCCTTTAAGGCAAAATTACTGACTTCATAATGATGATACTTTTTTAACATTTTATTAATTGTTAAAAACATTAAATAATCTAGTTCTTCATCAATAGGAGAAACATTATCAATTTTTAATTTAGTATGTTCTTCTATCATTAAACTATAAGTACTAATATGCTCTACTTTTAATTTTAAAAATAATTTTAAATCGTTTTTTAAATCAGTTAAAGTTTCCCCCGGTAAAGCATAAATTAAATCAATATTGATATTTCGAAAACCGTAACTGCGACATAAGGAAATAGCTTTTTGGGCTTCCGTGAAAGTAACACGCCTATTCATTAATTCTAAGTTTTTCTTTTGAAAAGATTCAATACCAATACTAAGTCTATTAACCCCATTTTCTCTTAAAATAGATAATAATTCCACATTTATATCTTCAATATTACATTCAAAAGTAAATTCTTCTAGATTAGAAGAATTAAATATTTTTAAAATTTTAAATAGTCGTTGTAATTCCTGGAGATTTAAAATCGAAGGCGTTCCTCCGCCAATATAAAGAGTTTTAATCTCATCATCTTGATAGCGGTCTTTTATTTCTTTTTCTAAAGCATCAAGATAAACAGCAACCCATTTTTGATTATAAATAAATTTGCAAAAATCACAATACGAGCAAATACTTCGACAAAAAGGAATATGAATATAAGCAGCTCTTTTCATTAATTCACCGTCATTTTATATTCGGGATCATCCCAAGTATCATTAATACTATTATACCGATTATAAAGTTCAAAATCTTGACTAATTAAAGCCTCAACTTTATCTAAATACCAACTTTTTTTAGTTCCGAATTTCGGAATCATATAATCCGTTGGTAAAGCATACTTTAATTGAAAATTAAATATTGCTCTAAAATCGGCATCAGAATAATTATAATCAGGTGATTTTTTCTTTTTATTTAAAAGACGCATTACGCGACGATCATTTACTTCTTCAATTAAAGCAATCATTTGCTCTTTATCTTTTTTACTTATGGCCATACATAAATTTTGATAAAATTGAGCTAATTTTTGAACTGCTTGTTCTTGATTAGTTAAATCATAATAAATTAAATAATCTAAAGCATGTTTCGATTTAGATTTGTAAGTTGCAAATAAGTTAAGTAAAGTTTCGGAATCCATATTCACAATTGGGGCTAGAACTTCCGGTTTTATCCTAAAAGTTAGGGCTAAATCAAATAGAAAATTAACTTGTTTTTCTCCCACACTATAAAGCCGATTAATATCAATTGTAAAAGGCTTTGCTTGAGGCATTTCCACTTTTTGGGCTTTAATTAAATTATCATTACTATGCTTACTTAAAACTGCGGCTGCTTTTTCAAGCATTTCGGGAGTAACCAAGCCCGCATTTAATTCATTTAGCATTGCAAGTCTTTTAGTTAAATCCCGATAGATAATAAAATCTGTGGTCTTCAAGCGTCTCGCTATTTCTTTAACCGGTAAATTTTCATTAACCAGTAAATCGTAGGCTTGTAAAATTCGAGTTTGAATATTTAAATCTTCAATACTTTTAGCTTGATTGTTTTTACTGGCGGCGACAACTTGGTCATAAAGATTTTCATCAGCTCCATAGACAACGGGACTAATCTTTTTTAATTTAACTAAAAGATTATCTCTTACCGTTACATGAGATATTTTATATATTTCCGCGATTTTGCGAAAAGACATGCCTGATAAATAAAGCTTAGCTTGGTCAACTATTTGCTCATTAGGTTCTTTATATATACTTTCCATTTTTCTACTCCTCACTTAAGATTGCTAAGAAGGCTTCTTGAGGTACTTCAACAGAACCAACCATTTTCATTCTCTTTTTACCTTCTTTTTGTTTTTCTAATAATTTTCGCTTCCGGCTGACGTCTCCTCCATAGCATTTAGCTAAGACATTTTTTCGCATGGCACTAATATTTTCCCGGGCAATAACCTTGGAACCAATACTAGCTTGAATGGGAATTTGAAACATTTGTCGGGGAATTAATTCTCTTAATTTACTAACAATTGCCCGACCCTTGGAATACGCGAAATCTTTATGCACAATAACACTTAAGGCATCAACAACCTCACCATTAAGTAAGATATCCATTTTAACTAAATTACTAGGTTGATAAGAACTAAGTTCATAATCAAAAGAAGCATAACCCTTGGTCGTACTTTTTAATTTATCATAAAAATCATAAACAATTTCGGATAAAGGAATTTCGTAATGCACATTAATCCTGGTTTCATCAATATAATCAACCGCTTTATAAATACCTCTTTTATTTTGACATAATTCCATGATGGGACCAATATAAGTACTTGGTGCAATAATATTGGTATAAATATAAGGTTCTTTTATTTCGCTTATTTTAACCCGGTCTGGCATTTTATGGGGTGAATCCACGGAAATAATGGTGCCATCAGTTAAGGTAACCTCATAAACAACACTAGGGCTGGTCGCAATAATCGCAATATTAAACTCACGTTCAATTCTCGTAATTATAACATCCATATGAAGTAAACCTAAAAAACCAACCCGAAAGCCAAAGCCTAAAGCCACGGATGTTTCGGCTTCAAAAGTTAAGGCCGCATCATTTAATTTTAATTTATTTAAGGCTTCTTTTAACTCATCAAATTTATTAGGCTCCGTTGGAAAAATGCCGGAGAAAACCATTGGTTTCATCGGTTTATAACCCGCGAGAGGAGTTGTGGCTTCTCGGGATATAACCGTTACCGTATCGCCCACGGAAACACTAGAAATATCTTTAATCGCCGCGGCAATATAACCAACTTCTCCACTTTCAAGCACACTTAATTTTTTATCTTTAGGCGTATGCACTCCAAGTTCAACAACTTCAAAAGTATTATCAGAAGCCATACATTTTATTTTATCGCCAACTTTTAAAATACCTTCCACGACTTTAACTAATAAAATAACGCCTCGGTAAGAATCAAAATAAGAGTCAAATATTAAAGCCCGGGTATTTTTATCCTTTTCAATTACTGGGGCCGGAATTCTATCAATTACCGCTTCAATGATATCTTGTACCCCTTCTCCCGTTTTCGCACTACAAAGAATTATCTCATCTTCCTTAAAACCTAAAGTTTTTTCCAGTTCTTTTTTAACGCGGGGAACATCGGCATTAGGTAAATCAA
Organism: uncultured Bacilli bacterium; assembly: GCA_947627895.1. GTDB lineage: Bacteria > Bacillota_I > Bacilli_A > RF39 > UBA660 > Onthocola_B. The sequence continues at coordinate 12,263 of CANQXV010000014.1, read as the reverse complement.
TTTTATTAATCACCGGGATTATTGTTAAATCATTTTCTAAAGCGAGATATAGATTAGCTAAAGTTTGGGCTTCAATTCCTTGGGCCGCATCCACGACTAAAATAGCTCCTTCACAAGCGGCGAGAGACCTAGAAACCTCATAGGAAAAATCGACATGTCCCGGGGTATCTATTAAATTTAAGTTATATTCTTCACCTTTATAGTTATATGTTAAAGCAACAGCATTAAGTTTAATTGTAATGCCGCGTTCTCTTTCTAAGTCCATACTATCTAAAAGTTGATCTTTCATTTCTCTTTTATCCACAGCATTAGTAAGTTCTAAAATCCGGTCGGCTAAAGTACTTTTACCATGGTCAATATGGGCAATAATAGAAAAGTTCCGAATATTTGCTTGTTTCATTTTTAACACCTAATAAAATTATACTATAAGTTGTCTTTATTTACAAAAATAAAGTTTTTAAAACTTTTAAAACGCCACTTAAACCATCCGTTACAAATTTTTCGACAACCTCAGTGAATTTATCGCCGGCATCGGTGAATTTATTAGAATAATCTTTGCGTTCTTCTAAAATATAGGAATTTAAATCAACTACTTCCCCATTTATGACATCTTGTTCAAATTTGGCAATTTGTTGGTCCGTCAAAACTACTTTTTCATTTAAGGTAGTCTCATAATAGCCACTTTTACTCGAGATAAAAAGGGCAATGAAAACTAAAAATAAACCTCCTAAAATATGCATAAAATGATTGGGTTTCTTTTTAGGCATTTTCTACCTCCGTAATATATTCAAATAAAACTTTGGCTAAGACTTTTAAAGTATTATTTATCTCTTCAATCGTATTATCTTGGGCTCCAACCTCAATTAAAAATGTATATTTAGAAAAATCTTGATTGTAAATACCATTTACCCCACTTCCTTTTTTTTGCATAATACCCCGGGTTAAAGAAACATTTATCGCTTTTATTTTTTCATTTAGGATTTCCGCTTGGGCTAAGTTTTCAGCGTAATTAGAGTGCTCTAAACCAACTACAAAAAGAAGACGCGCATACCTTTTACCATCAAACTCCGTAGTTGAGGTATTATATGGACCAGAATCCCTATGCAAATCAATAAAGAAACGAAGGGATGGATTTTCATTATACTTTTTTTCCAGAAGCTCTCTTGCTGCTTTATAACTATAACCATATTTCCATCCATTACTATCTAAAATATCACTAACTTTATTTTCTTCGACTATTGCATTGATACCTAAATCACCTAAATATTCCTTTAAAATGTATGATGCTATTAAAACGGTATTATTAATATTAAAACTTTCTAAAAAAGCGGTTTTATATTCTTCGGTTTGGTGGGAATTATAAATATAAACTAAAGGTTCTTCGTTAATTACCTCTTCTTGGGGAGACTCTATCTGGCTAAAAACCTCATGACTCACTAAATTATGGGTTTTTTCTAAACCTAAAGAATATTTAAGCAAAAACTCCGTACTATTTAAGGAGGTAAGATCCCCTAAATTATAGTTACCTAGAGCATCATTTACTAAATAATTAAGATAAGTGGTATTATTAATATCAATATTAATTCTAGAGTACAATAATTTAAAAACTAAACCAAAGGAAAAAACAACAATTATTAGTAAAAAAATTGTTTTAAATAAAATAATAGAAAATTTTGATCTACTCTTAAATCTTTTTTTCATATCTCCAATATAGAACTTTTGAACCTCAAAGTTTGTCGAAAAAAGTTTGAAGTTTATATATTATTCGTTTATAATTATATTGAGGGTGAAAAAAAATGTTTACCAAAATATTAGGTACTTTTAGAAAATATTATTATAATGTAATTGATGGTGATAACCATATTAAATTAGATTCTAGTAAAGGTGATATAAATACAACGGGGGAAATATTAAAAAAAGAAAATGATATTGAAGAACTTGAAGAAGACTTAGATAGCCAAGAATATTTACTTAATACGTTAACTGAATTTTATAGTTTTAAAAAAAGTTTAGATAAAATTGTGCCACTTTCATTCATTTTAACTTTTGGATTAGCTTTTTTACCATATTCAATACTTAATTTAATTCTTGCGACAATTTTATCAGTGGTGGATGTTTTTGGAGGAATATCGTATATTTTAGCCATAATTAAAAGTGCCCCTACTAAAAAAAGATATGAAACTAGGAAAAATAAAATAAATAGTCAAATTGATGATGTAAAAAAAAGATTAGAAATTCAAAAAAGTGAGTTAATAACTCTAAAAAAACAATATCGTTATCAAGAAATAGCCGATTTAGACAGCGATAGTTTAGAAAGTGGTGTAAGTATTGCTTCTCCGGATGATTTTCAAAATAGAATTAAAGTTTTAAGTTTAGTAAAAAAGCCAAAAAGGAACTAATTGAAGCATTATTCTAAAATTCGTAATTATTTGCTTGCTAATTTCCTAATTATTTGTTAAAATTATGTAAGTAATGAGGAAGGAGCGTTTAGGATGCCAAACATTAAAAGTTCAAAGAAGGCTGTTAAAGTTATTGCTAAAAAAACAGCCAATAACCATGAATTAAAAATGCGAGTTTCCAATTTAATTAAAAATTGTGAAAAAGCCATCGCGGCTAATGAAGTGGAAAAAGCTGAAGCTCTATTAAAAGATATTCAAAAATATACTGACAAAGCCGTTAGTAAAGGATTAATAAAAAAGAATACCGCTGATAGACAAAAATCACGATTGACAGAAAAAGTTAAAAAAATGAAGTAATAATTGTTTACTTTATTTTTTTTTGGTATGATAAATACAAGGTGAAACTATGAAAAGAATAATATTTTTAATTTTATCTTTAGTATTACTAGGAGCAACTATTTATTTTTTAAATCCCATCACGGATTATTTAGCTAAAGAAATAAGTAAAAATCCGGGATTAGTAATGATGCCAAGTAATGCCTATACTAAAGATACCGATTATTTGTTGGTGCAAAGAAGTAAGGATTTTGTTCCCTATTCTTATCAAGATTTATTAAATATTATTTATTCAACTATCAATAATGGTTGGGATAATTTTACTTTTTATTGTCCTGAAGAATATCAAAGATGTATTAAAGATATGGAAACTATTAGTGATGATGATTTAATTTATACTCATTTAAATAATTATGTGCACCCCTTTAATAGTTTTACTAAAATTAATACAACCATAAGTGAATCCGGAGAAATTACTTTAGATGTCGAATATTTATATGATGAAAAACAAATTGAAGTTATTGATAAAAAAGTTGATGAGGTTATAAAAGAAATAATTACACCAGATATGGAAGATTATGACAAAATAAAAACTATTCACGACTATATCGTGAATAATTCAAAATATGATATTGAAAGAAATGAAAATGATGCGAGTAATTATAGTTCTTATACCGCATATGGTCCTTTAATGGAAGGCTATGCCACTTGTAGTGGTTATACGGATTTAATGGCTATCTTTTTAACTAAATTAGGTTTTGATAATTATAAGATTGCTACTACTCCAAACTTAATTAGTTATTCTTCTACCGGTCATGTTTGGAATGCCGTATATTTTAATAATGAATGGTTACATATTGATTTAACTTGGGATGACCCGGTTAGTAATGACGGTAAAGATTATTTATTCCATACTTACTTTTTAGTAAATACCGAAGCTATGCATAAAGCCGATAAAGGCGAAACCGTTATTGAAGAACATAATTTTGAAGCTAAATATTATTTAGAATTTAAATAATTACTTTTGACAAATGGGACAAAAATAGGTACTACGGCCACCTATTTTTTGATTTGCGATTTTTGCCCCACATTTAAGACATGGCTCACCTTCTCTTTTATGAACTTTTAATTTTTGTTGAAAACGACCAGTTACACCTAAAGAAGAGGTATAGCTTTTTATGGTAGTTCCACCCATTTCTATGGCTTCTTTTATGATTTCATCAGCACCTTTAATAATGGCTAGACATTCTTCCTTAGTTACTAAACTTGCTTTTTTAAAAGGATTAACTTTAGCATAAAATAATACTTCATTAACATAAATATTACCTAATCCACTTATTATCGTTTGATCTAATAAGACCGTTTTAATCGGTAATTTTTTATTTTTAAATTTATTAAGTAAATATTCTGGTGTTAAATTTTTATCACCAGGTTCAAGTCCTTGTTTTAAAATACATTCCGTTTTTTCTAAATCTTCTTTTTTTATTAAATTCATTCGGCCAAATTTTCTAGTATCATGATATCTTAAATCCGTGTCATCATTAAAAGTTATAATAACATGTTCATGTTTTACAACTTCATCACTGCTATTTTTCAGAAAAAACTTACCTTCCATTCTTAAATGACTTAAAAGATAATGCTTATTAAGTTCAAATATTAACCATTTACCTCTTCTTTTAATATCAATAAATTCATCCCCTATTAAATCATTTTTAAAAGTTTTAATATCACTTTCAATCATTTTCTCATAATATATTTTGACATCTTTAATTCTTTTATGTAATATTTGTTTCTTTAACGTTCTTCTTACAGTTTCAACTTCCGCAATTTCTGGCATATTAATCACTATCCTTTACTTTCTTTGCCTTACTTACTAACCATTTATGTAAGGAAATATCATTAATGTTTTTTTCATAATAAAATTGTGCGCTTAAAACATTTTTATTATATTCCAGGGCATTTACTAAATCATTATTAAAACCATTTAATTTTATATCTTTTGTCTTTTTATTTACTTTTAAAGAATAAGAAGCCAATACATCAATATTATCAGCTTTATAAATACTTGCTAAAATAGTATTTTTATCGAGTCTAATATTGCAGGTTGTAGGTAAATCCATATTACATCTATCAATTATTGTAAAATTATTTTCTAAACCCAAAGCCTTAATAATTCCTATTGTTCCTTTATTTATTCCTAAAATCGGTTTATTATTTTTTAAAGTATTTTTTATTAAATCTTTATGATGTGAAAAATATAAATACTCATTTGTTAATAAAAAACCATCACATATACTTTCATAATAAGTAATATCATTACTTAAAATTCCAATGGGTATACCTCCGGCTTTTATTATATTATTTATCTCAATATCTTCAAAGTAAGGAATTCCTAAAGGTTTATTATTTTGAATAGCCCAATCATACTCTTCATCATCTTTAACAAGCATACCCGGAATAACCCCAATTATTGGCTTTCTTTTAAACATTTATTTCACTTCCTGTTTTTATTATACTATATTTTGCCAAATAAAAACTAGATTGTGTTCTAGTTAAACTAATGCCATATTATATTCTTTACATTTTTCTTCTAATAATTTAAAATTACAACACCGATTTTTAATTTTTTCATCTAGATAATCATGAGTATATAAGTAATATAATTTTTGGGATTTATCTCTTAATTCTAATACATGATCAAGTAAATATTCATATTGTTTTATTAATAATAGCCGATACTTTTCCTCTTCACTATTATATTTGATAGTACTTAAATCCATATCTTCATAAGTATCAGAAATTAAAGGAATCATATTATTAAAATTTACTATTCCTAATTCGCCATTATTTATCTTCATGTAATCAAGACTATTATCAGGCATTTTTAAATGTTTTTCTTTTGGACTAGACAATGGGGCAAAATATTTTAAATTATTTATTTGAAATAATACTCCTACATAAGGTCTATTTGTCTTACCTCCATAGTTATATACTACTTTGTTATCAAATTGTCTTAAAAAATCACAATATTTAGAATTTACTTTAACTATTCTTAATTTCATTAGCTGCTCCTTTCTTTTTTTATTTATTTAAAAACTAGAGTTTTGCTCTCTAGTTTCCTTTTTTAGTTCCCATTTAACGGTTGGGTATCCCTCTTTTTTAGTTCCCATTTAACGGTTGGGTTTCCCTCTTTTTTAGTTCCCGTTTAACGGTTGGGTTTCCCTGCTTTTTTAACGCATAATTTGTTTATGCATTTACAATATATACTATTTTTACTAAAAAATCAACTAGAAATGTCCAAAAAATTTTTATTTAAGATTATACTCTCTGCATTTTTCTTCCAATAATTTAAAATTACAACATCTATTCATAATATTTTCTGGTAAAAGTTTACCAAGATATAATGCATATAAATTATCAGCTTTAAATATTATTTTTATTTTATTTCTATTTAACCAATTCAATTGTTTTCTTAAAAGAGTTAAATATTTAGCATGTTCAAAATCATCAGCATATAAGTCTATTATTTCATAATTATTAGGTGTTACTGGTATCATATTATTAAAGTTAATAGCTCCTAGACGACCTCTATCAATTTTAATAAAATCAATCATATTATGCATTTGTAAATGCTTTTTCTTAGGACTAGATAAAGGTGCAAAATATTCTACATTATGTATTTGAAATAAGATTCCTATAAAAGGTCTATTTTCGTTTTTAGCGTGGTTAAGAGGTACTAAAGCATCAAACTTTCTTAAATAATCACAATATTTAGTATCAACATTAACAATTATAAAATTTAAAAACATAACCATTCCCCCATTATTTTAAAAAGGCTAGAATCAAAATTCTAACCTATCTTTTTTAGTTCCCAGTTTAATGGCCGGGTACACCGCTTTATTAGTTTCCATTTATGGCTGGAATCACCGCTTTGTTCGTTCCTAATTTAATGGCTAGGATCACCGCTTTTTAGCATAATTTCTTATGCATTATCAATATACAACAAATATTTACTATTTGTCAACAATTATTGATAAGACATGCAACAATCATATATTTTTATTTCAAGTTAATTATTTATTATTTATAAAATGACTTATTTACTATTTACTTTATCTTCTAACATTTTTTCTTTTAGTTTATCTATATCTGAAAAAAAGACTTTAATTCCCTTATTATGAAGTTTTATTAAATTTTTAAAACTTTTAAGTATTATTTTCTCTAATTTTTCGGGTACTCTAGCGGGTTTACCATCTACGGTATGTACATGATCTATATATTTTTCTAAAGTTGGAAAAGCATTTTGTAATAATATAACGGAATTCTCATCAAAGATTTTTTCGATTAATATTGTATTACAAAAGCCATATTTTTCGCGTTTTTTATTAACAATCTTTTTATATTTATCAACTTTAGAACTAATTGGTATAAACCATAAAATATCTTTATCTTTAATTGTAAAATAAGTGGGTCTTTTCTTTCCTCTTTCATGATTTTGCATTAAACTTTCATCATTAACGACATCAAAATATTCATCTTTGATGTGATATAAGTAACCTGTTTTTATTTTCATTGCCATCAACTCCATAAAAAGTGTACCATAAAGTAAAAGAAAACTCCACCATATGATGAAGTTTTTCTCATTTTCAACCGGGATTATTTATTACTCGCTAGCCACCCGGAAGCGAGAAACATTGTCGACCGGGATTATTTATTACTCGCTAGCCACCCGGAAGCGAGAAACATTTTCGCACTTTTTCAAATGCAATATAAATATACTATTTTTTTAAGAAAATGTCAAATAGTATACATTAATAGCATATTCTTCTAAATTAAATTCATACTACTTTTTTATTAAGTTTTAATCTTAAACCTACTTGGTTTCAAACCAGTCCGTACCTGTATCAACCTCAACTTTTAAAGGCACATTTAAAGGAAATACATTTTCCATTTCTTCCGTAACTATTTTGGTTACTTTTTCTAGTTCACTTTTCCGACAATCAATAATTATTTCATCATGAACTTGTAAAAGCATTTTACTTTTTAAATGTTCCTTGGTTAAACGATTATAAACATTAATCATAGCTAATTTCATAATATCGGCACTAGTACCTTGAATTGGAGTATTTAAAGCCATTCTTTCACCCATTGACCTAATCATATAATTCGTATTATTTATTTCATCAATTACTCTTCTTCGACCAAAAAGGGTTGTAACATAACCTATTTCATGAGTTTTAGCAATAATATTATCCATATAATTTTTAACCTCAGGATATAAAGCATAATATTTATTTATAAATTCATCCGCTTCTTTACGAGATATATTTAAGTTTTCACCTAAACCAAAGCCGCTGATACCATAGACAATTCCAAAAATAACAGCTTTCGCAGTTCTCCGCATTTTCTTTGTTACCTCTTCAACCGGTATTTCATAGATATCACTAGCTACTTTCGTATGAATATCTTCATTATTTTTGAATGCTTCAATTAAAGGTGTACAATTGGAAATATGCGCTAAAATTCGAAGTTCAATTTGGGAATAATCGGCACTTAAAAATAAATCATTCGTTGGCACAAAAGCTTTTCTAATATTTCGGCCTAATTCTTCTCTAATCGGAATATTTTGAAGGTTTGGATCAACTGAAGAAAGACGACCAGTTCTAGTTAAAGTTTGTTTATAAATCGTATGAATTTTTCCATCTCTTAAAATATAATTTTCTAATCCTTCAATATAAGTTGAATATATTTTAGTTAAATTACGATAGGCTAAAATCTTTTCAATAATTGGATGTTTACCAATTAATTTTTCTAAAACTTTAACATCGGTTTTATAACCTGTTTTATTTTTTTTACCAACCCCTAGTTGCATTTTATCAAATAATATTTCTCCTAGTTGTCTTGGACTACTAATATTAAATTCTTCTCCAGCATCTGCATATATTTCTTGTTGTAAAGCATCAATGCCCGCCTTAATATCAACTTTTAAAGTTTCTAAAATACTTTTTTCAACTTTAATACCTTCTTTTTCCATATCCGCAAGAACAAATAACAAAGGCATTTCTATTTTGGTAAATAAATCTATGTAACCATTATCTTTTAATTTATTTTGAAATTCTTCATATTCATTATAAATAAAATTAGCTTTTTTACAAATATAATTTTTAGTTTTTAAAACTCGATCTTTATCCTTTAAGAAAGAATCATAAAAATCAATTGGTTCATCAAATTGTTGCATTAAATAAGCAATATCATCTTTAATACTATAATTACATAGGTAACCCGCGATCATTAAATCAAAAACACAATTTATTTTAATCTTAGTTTGACAAATTATTTTTTTAGCATCATAAGTAATTATTTCTTTATCTTTAATTTGTTTTAAAACATTTAAAACATTATCTCTTTCAACATAATAAAAACCTTTTGAATCTTTTATACTCATGCCTATAATTCTAGCCATATGATAGTTATATTCATCTAATTCTAAATAAACCGCTATTTTTTCATCTAAATTAATAGTAGAAGCGTCAGTTATTGTTTTGGCTTCTATTTCCACTTCTTTTTCTTTAAAAGGAACCATCATCGTTTTAATAAGAGAAAAAAACTCTAATTCTTGAAATAAATCTACTAGTTTAGGTTTTACTTTACCAATATGTAAATCTTCTAAATTAATATTTAAAGGTACTTCTCGGTAAATAGTAGCAATTTTATAACTCATAAAAGCATTATCTTTATCAGTTTCTAATTTTTCTTTAGTTTTACCTTTTATTTCATCTAAATGATTATATAAATTTTCTAAAGAACCATACTCATGTAATAAATTTAAAGCTGTTTTTTCACCAATACCTTTAACTCCAGGGATATTATCGGATGCATCACCCATCAAAGCTTTTAAATCAATCATTCTAATGGGTTCAATGCCATAGTCTTCCACGAATTTTTCATGAGTATAACGAATAAAACCCGTTTGTTTTAATAGTTTTACTTCGGTTTCATCACTAATTAATTGTAATAAGTCTTTATCAGATGACACAATCGTGGATGCGAAATCTTTATCACTTTCTGTCATTTTAACTAATGTTCCAATGATATCATCAGCCTCATATGGTTCTAGTTCTAAATATTTGATATTCATAGCATCTAGTATTTTTCTAGCAACTGGCATTTGCATTTTTAGCTCTTCTGGTGTTGATACCCGACCTTCTTTATAAAAATCATACTCTGATTTTCGAAAATTCTTGCCAATATCAAAAGCCACAGCCATATATACTGGTTTTTCTTCCATAATAATTTTATTTAACATTGAAACAAAACCATATAACGCATTGGTTGGAAAACCTTTAGAATTCTTCATTAAATTGCCATTATAAGCGGTAGCATAATAGGAACGAAACATTAAGTTATTACCATCTACCAAAATAAGTTTTTTCATTTACTACTCTCCCATATATTTATTATACTATTAAGGCTTTTAAAACGAAAGTCTAAAATTTTCCATAAAAAAATATTGGTAGAACAATTAAATCAAGTATTTTATTTTTAATAGTCTATTTATTCATATTAATTTTACTATTATTAGACACTAACAAAAGTAATAATTTACATTAATTCATTAAATTTTGCACAATATTTTACATAAAAGTGTATTCTATTATGTAAAACAATAATTTTGTTGATAACTCGAAACGACCACCTTCGGTGGTCGTTTTTTGTCCTATATTCAATTTTTGAAAAGTATCTCGCACCGTAAAGGCGCGTAGACAAGCGGTGTCTTTGGCAACACTTTGTGACTTATTCTTCCCCTTAAGCTTGGCCTCCCCAGATAATTCGATATGGGCTTTCCTTTGTCCCTTTTCCTGAGGCTATTTCTGTGCTAGATGAGAGATAGAAGGACGGGCGCACCGCATCGCTGCCGCTGCCCACACTGTTGTTGCTCACGTGCCCATCGTAGTCGACACCGACCGCAGTGCGAGAACCCGCGGCAAGACGCGTAATTGTCCATTCGGGTAAGCCCATATACAACCAATTACTTGCTGGTATATTATCTTTATTGTAATTATATAATGTTTGTTTTGTCCAGCTGTCTTGGCTTGCTGCATATCCATAGTCACTTACATACATTAGTCCTATCTTTGCTGTTGTTTTTTCATCTGTTTCTGTTGCTTGGGCATTTGCTGTTCCTCTTGCTGGACTTACTATTTCGTTTTGATATGCTTCTTTTACATTTTTATTATATATATTATCACTCGTATTTCCTGCTGTTATCCATTCATGGTCTACTATATGACTTGTTATATCTGGTTTCTTTGATTCTAAATATTCCGTATATTTTTGTTTTAAGTTTGTTTCGAATAGTGCGCTTCCTTTCCATAAGTTTGATTGATTATCGCTACTTGTCCAATAATATCTTGGTATTGTTTCTAGTTCTCCTTTATATGTACTTGAATATTCTGATTTACTATAATCACTTCCTGTTTTTCTTGCTCCTTCTGTGCCTAATTGTTCTTCTGTTGCATAATCTGATTTGATTAGTTTCATCTCATATTTGTCTTCGTTATTTTTAAATAGTCCTATGATTCTATATAAATCATTTGTATCACATGCTACTTCACCTGATTGGTTATCTAGACATACATAATTATTTACTTTATCACTTGGGCCACTAAAACGATATGAGTTATCGTTGGCTCCATTTAGTAGTTGCGCATCATGATGTAATAATGTTGGTTCTTTACTAGCGTTGGTTGTAAAACAACTTCCTACTTCTTGGCCTTGGCATATTTCTCCTAAAGTTTTACTATTTGTTGTTTCATTTACTGGTGTATATTTTACTCCATAATTATTTTGAATATCTTTTACTCTTACCTCAATTATATATTCTGTTGCCTCTTCTAATCCACTGAAAGTATAAGTTGTATCTGCTTCTGTTGTTACTGTTGCTGCTTCACTTCCTGCTACCTTCTTGATTGAATATTCATATTCTGCTATAGCTAAGCTTCCTGGTTCTGATGTTACTTGGACTGTTATACTATTCCATGTTTTTCCTGTTACTTTCACATCCGTTATTTTTGGTAATTTTACATTTGTTGCTACTATTGGTGTTTCATATAAATTTGATTCAAATCCTTCACTATCTACTACATAACTATATATTATATAATTTGTATTAGGTGTTAAATCATTAAAGGTATGAGTTAGTCCTTCTTCTGCTTCCCATCCTTCTATTTCTTCTTTTGTTTTTGTACTTTCAGATATGGCACTTACAGTACCTTGGTCTTCTATTGCAAAATAATATTCTTCTATTTCATTTGTTGCATCATCTGCCATTTCTAATGTTGCTGTTATACTTTTTTCTGTTGTATCTGATGTTGTTATTGTATTTATATGGGCTAACTTATAAGTATCTTGTTCTTCTGTTGTTATTACTACTTTTCCCGTTATTATTTTTCCTGTATTGTCTTTTTGGTCACTTTTTAAATTTACTAAGATTACTTCTACTTTCCAGGTTTGTTCTTTTTGTCCATG
>CANQXV010000013.1 GCA_947627895.1 uncultured Bacilli bacterium | reverse complement strand
CGAACTCCCATCTTAGCCTTGGCAAGGCCATATTCTAACCATTGAACCACACCTGCATGTAAATAAATTGTATCAAATAATTGCCAAATTTGCAACAATAATTGCTAATTAAATTATTTATTGATATAATTTTAGTGTAGAGGTAGAAGATGAAAGAAAAGATAGCTAATTTTTTTTATCGAGTTAAAAAAAATGTTATTGAATATACAATAAGTAACCGTTTATTTTTATCTTATGTTGTTTTATCGATGTTATCGGTTATTTTGTTACGCCAATTTACAGTTCATAATGGCTTGGCTTTCAAACCTTTTATTAGTGATTTAGGTATTATTTTAATTATTGGCGGTTTAGGTTATTTTATTAAGCCAAAGTATCAATTTCGATATTATTTCTTTTGGACAGTGTTTTATTCTTTAGTTTGTATGATAAATTCCGTTTATTACACTTTCTTCATGTCCTTTACATCCGTGGGAGAACTAGCAACTTTAGGCCAAGTTGATACCGTGACAGGTAGTGTTTTTGAAAAAATGCATCTTTTAGACTTTATTTATATTTTATTCCCCCTTATATTTTATTTTATTCATCGGAAATTATCCGCGTCAACTTATTATTACTTTATTGATAAAATAGAAAAAGGTAAAAAAATGGTTCTAGGAACTGTTTTGGTAGGAATTCTTTGTTTAGCCTATAGTTTTGGTGTTGCTACCAGTTCAGACTATAGTAGGCTTACCAAACAATGGAATAGGGTATATATCGTCGAACGCTTTGGAATAGTAATTTATCATATAAATGATTTATTTCAATCAATGAGTCCTAAACTTAGTAGTTTATTTGGTTATGATGAAGCTTTAGAAAAATTTAATGAATATTTTGATAATAAGGAAGAACATCAAACTAATAAATATACCAATATTTTAGATGGTTATAATATTGTATTTATTCACATGGAAAGTATGCAAACATTTTTAATGGATTTAGAATTTAATGGGGAAGAAGTAACGCCTAATTTAAATAAATTAGCAAAAGAAGGAATGTTTTTTACTAACTTTTATCCTCAAGTAAGTACAGGAACAAGTAGTGATACCGAATTTACTTTACTTACTGGTCTTATGCCCGCGGCAAGTGGTACTGTATTTGTAAGTTACTATAATCGGGAATATTTTACGATTCCAAAATACTTAAAAACCAAAGAATATTATAGCTTTAGTATGCATGGTAACTATGCTTCCATGTGGGGACGTGATAAGGCACATCCATCTTTAGGTTATGAGGGCATGTATTTTGAAGAAAGTTTTGATTATACGCCGGAAGATGTTGTTAATTTAGGTATTAATGATTATAAATTCTTTGCTCAAGCCGTGCCAATTATGGAAAATGTTGAGGCTAGTAATACTAATTACATGGGAACAATTATAACTTTATCTAATCATTCCCCATTTTATATTGCTTCAACTTTCACGGACTATGATTTATCAATGAAATATGAAGTTGAGGACCCTGTAACCGGCAAGAAAGAAATTAAGACTAGTGATTATTTAAGTTCTAAAGCAATAGGCGAATATATAAAAAGTGTTCATTATGCAGATGGGGCTCTAGGTGATTTCATAACATATATTAAAAATTCTGCTTATTTTGATAAAACCTTATTTGTGTTCTATGGCGATCATGATGCCAAACTTTCTCGGAAAGAAATAAATTATTTATACAATTTAAATCCAGCGACGGGGGATGTCTATCAAGAAAATGATCCCGAGTATCAAGAATATGATATTTATGACCATGAATTAAATAAGAAAACGCCTTTAATCTTCTGGACAAAAAATAAAGACTTAAAGCGTATATTTAAGGGTGAAATTAATTATACTATGGGTATGTATGATGTTTCAACAACCTTGTTAAATATGTTTGGTTTATATAATAAATATTCGGTAGGTAGTGATATCTTTAATGTTAAAGATAAAAATATGGTAGTTTTTCCAAATGGCAATGTGTTAACTAAAGATTTGTACTACAATAATTCGAAAAACGAATATAAACTATTAAATCCAGATTTTAAAGTAACTGATGAATATATAGATGAATTAAAAGAACAAGCCGATGCAAAATTAGAAATTTCTAATTATATTATTGTACATAATTTATTAAAGGACAAAACAATAGGTGAGTAGATGAAAAAGAAGTATAAAAGATTATTGTTTGTGATGATAATTATATTAATTGTTATAATAGTAGGTATATTAATGCTAAAGTTTTATAAAAGTTTAAATACGAGAGAAATTAAAATAATTGATACTGTAGAAAACTTTGATTACGCTTTAGAAGATCGCGATACGGTGTTATATAAAAATATCCATCGGGAATTAAAAAATAATTTGGAAAGTGATGAAATAAATTATGATGAATATGCCAAAACAATAGCTAAATTATTTATTGTTGATTTATTTACTTTAGATAATAAATTAAGTACTTATGATGTCGGAGGAGTTGAATTTGTTTACCCGGATGTTTTAGATAATTATAAGTTAAATGTTGAAGATACCTTATATAAACATATTGAAACGGATAGTAAAAGAAAACAAAAATTACCAATTGTAAGTAGTATTGATGTTGATGATTTTACCAAAAGTGAATATACAATAGGCGAAGATACTTATCCAAGTTTTATTACTAAATTAAATTGGAGTTATGAGAAAGATTATGGTTATGATACTTATGCGGCGGTAACTTTAATTTTAAAAGATGAAAAAATATATGTAGTGGAATATCAAGTTGTAGAATAAGAGGGCAGTATGAAAAGAATAATGCGGAAGTTAAAGCGTTCTAATTTGTTAGCACGATATAGTTATTACTTTTTATTATTAGTTTATTTAGGATGTTATATCTATTTTGTTAAAAGTTTAATTCCTTTAAAAGGAGTAGAAAATGGTTTAAGAATAATATTTATTATTTTCTTTTTAGTTTGGTTCGTTTTCTATGCCTTTTATAACCTCATAAATCTTTTAATTAGAAAATATAAAGGACTTTTAATTACCAGTATTGTAACAATTATTTTTGAAATTTTATTCATATTCAGTTCTTATTTTATTAATGTTATTTATAATGGTTTAAATAAAATGACCGATATATCGGTGGATAGTTATACCTCATATTTAATTAAGAAAAAGGATCAAGAATTTAATGATTCGAGCGTAATTGGTCGAATTAGTAGTGATGTAGATGTGTTAGGACACGAATTAACCGATGAAATAATTAGTGAACATAATTTAAAAAATGAAATTAAAGAATTTGATGATTATTTTGATCTAGCGTATACCTTATATGAAGATAAAGTAAATGCCATTTTTGTTCCAAGCAATTATATTAGTTTATTCTCCGGTAGTGAAGGGCTTGAAAACATTGCTAATGATGTCGAAATTATTTATCAATATACCAAAACTAGTGAAAGTGAATCTTTAGAGGGCAGCAATAAAGATTTTAGTGAACCTTTAACTTTCCTTTTGATGGGAGTGGATTCGACAATTGATGGTTTAAATCCTAAAGCTGGTTTTAATGGAGATACTTTAATGTTAATTTCTTTTAATCCTAAAACTTTAGATACTTTGATGGTTAGTGTTCCAAGAGATACTTACGTACCAATTGTTTGTAATAATAATCGGTATGCTAAAATTAATTCTTCCGCGGCTTATGGTAGTGATTGTGTAATTGATACTGTTAGTAATTTGTTAGATGTAAATATTGATTACTATGTCAAAATTAATTTTAAAGGAGTTGTTAAGTTAGTAGAAGCCCTAGGAGGCGTCGAAGTTGATGTGGAAGCCCCAACCTATAATGGTAGTGCTTATGATGGCAAGATGTGTGAACAAAATTCCGACCGCCAATTTGGAAGTCACTTAATTTGTTTAAATCCTGGTTTCCAAACTTTAAATGGGGAACAAGCTTTAGCTTATTCCCGGAATCGGCATCTTTACATTAATGGAGATTTAGATCGTATTAGACATCAACAACAAGTTGTCGAAGCTATTGCCAAGAAATTACTTAATTTTAGTACTTTTGCCGATTTCAAAAAAGTTTTTGATGCTATAAGTAGTAATATTGCGACAAATATGAGTACTGATAAAGTTTTAAGTGGTTATAATGTTGTTAAAGATATGGCTTTAAATGCCTTGAATGGTGAAGAATTTGTTAATGTTCATAAAGCTACTTTAGAAACTTATAGCTTACCAGTTTATTTACCTAATTCGGGAAATTATACATCAGCGCAAGGTTATTATGTTGATAGCCTAAATGATGTAAAAAAAGCAATTAATGTTGTTTTAGGTAAAGAAAAAGAAGAAGATATTAAAACCTTTAATTTCTCAGTTAATACGCCATATGAAGTAACACCCGCGGGTAAAAATTTACGCAAAGAAAAGTCTTTAGAACTAATGCCTAATTTAATTGGTTCGAATGTTATAAAAGCCCAAGAATTTTGTGATAGTCATAACATTACTTTAAATATTGAACATGTGGATGTGGGGGAAGCACACTATAATGCCGATGTGGCTCCTGGTTTAATTGGTGACCAAGATGTTGTTATTGGGACGCTTTTAAATAATGTTACAACCTTAACAGTTTATATTCCTAATACCTCAAGTTCTTCATCTAATATAAAGGATCCAGATAAAGATGAAAATGATGATAAAAATGAAGAAACTGATGAAAATAGCCAAGAAGATAAAAATGATTTAGGCAACTTTAATTTATTTTAAGGTTGCTTTTTTATTACCTTTTCATTATAATAAAAACTAATTTCTGGGGGGGTAATTATGGAATATATAAATTTAAGTTCTAGGGATTTATCAGCTTTAATTTATGCACCTTTAATGTCTGGTTGGGAATCAGAGTTTTATTTTTTAGATGAAGAAACCTTATTAAAAATATATAAAAGTAATGTCTGGATTAAACTGGTATATGCCAAGGAAGATGCGATTATTGCCTTAAATGAAGAGCCTTTTGTAAGTAATCCTGCCTTAATAATACCCAAGCAAGGGGTAAATTTAGATGGTACTTTCCGGGGACACACTTTACAATATATTCCCTATGGAATTAATTTAAAAAAAATATTGCAAAATGAAAGAGAACCTTTAGATTTTAAATTAAGATTGTTAAAAGAAGTTTTACAAATAATTGAGTTTTTTGATCGACCCAAATCTTTAGTTCTTTTAAATGATATTCATGAAGGTAATTTTATTTGGGATATGCAAGCTAAAAGAGTGAAAGCCCTAGATTTGGATAGTGCTTATTGCCGGGGTGGATTTGTGCAACCAACTTTAAATATAAACAATAATATTACTAGTTTTCTTTCTTTAACGGAAAAGTATGAGATTGAGGATTTAATGGTTACACCTAACCATAATAGTATGTATGCTTGTTTTATCTATATGTTAATTAATACTTTAATTGGTATGCGGATAAGAGGACTTACTCCTGATAAGTTAGAATCAATCTTAACGCATTTAGAAAAATGTGGTCTAGCCAAGGAAGTAATTCATGCAATGTCTTTAATTTATACCCCAAAAGAAAATTATTTTACCGAAGAACTTTTAAGTTTAATTAATCCCCATCAAAATTATACTTTAACTCGAAAATAAAAAACGGAAGAGATTACTTTTTCTTCCGTTTATTGTTGTTTTTCTTCTTATTTTTCTTTTTGCGACTATTACTTTTCTTTTTTGTTGCTTGTCTATAACCATTATTTTTATTAGTAGCATTATTTTCCTTTTTAGGATTCGTTGTTTTATTTTTAGAGCTATTTTCTTTAGTTTTATTTGAAGTTTCATTTGGGCTTTTCTTTTTGGTTTGTTTAGTTTCAACTTTATCTTCGTTAACTAAAGATTTATTCTTGGTTTTAACTGGTTTAACTATTGTAACTTCTTCTTTTGTTTCTTCCTTTTCAAGACTTAACTTAAGTGCATTTGTTTTAGCCAACTTTCTTTTTTGATCGGCTTTATCAAAAAAGAGACTGCCAAGATAAAAAATTAGAAAAATTAAGGCTATTAAATAAATGCCAATTAAAGCAATAAATAAAATATCTATTCCATTAAATCTTCCAAGCATAAAAACCACCACATACTCATTATTATATTATAGTTTGAAGAAAAATAATAGTAAAATTAATGTTAATTACTTATTTTTTAAGGTCAATTATTTGGTAAAAAAGAATTATGATGTTATAATTATTATGAATACGCATAAGGAGAGTGATAAAATGAATAAAAAAATTTTCAAATTATTACTTTTTGTTATGCTTAGTTTTATTTCTTTTGGAGTTAAAGCTGAAGAATATACCTTTCGGGTTAAAGTCGTAAATGATGGAGCTAACCTTAGAGTAGGTACTGGTAGTAATACCGAAAAAATAGATTCTTTAGATGAATTTGATTATTATGAGATGGTTAATAATACTTTATATAAAGATACTAATAACAATAAAAATTGTAGTAAAGGTTGGTATAATATTATTTATTATACTGGTAAGACTGGTTATGTGTGCGCGGATGATGTCGAAGTTGTAACATCTTTTGCGAAAGATACGGCAACACCTACAAATAGTTGTGAAAAAGAATTACAAGCCGCGGGATTTCCTGCGAGTTACTGGGGTGGGTTATGTCGATTAAAAGAACTACATAAGACTTGGAATTTTCAAGCCGTTAATACGAACTTAGAATGGGCTTATGCTGTTGAAAAAGAAAGTGGTTGTGGTAAAAACTTTGTTTCGGCGAGTATTTATGATAAAACTTTTTTAGATAGTAGTTGTAAATTAACTTCTCCGGGTAATTATGTAGCACCTTCTCAAAAAGGGGTAGCGTATTACATGGACCCTCGAAACTTTTTTACCGAAAAATATATTTTTCAATTTTTAGATCAATCATATGATGCTACATTAAAAAGTATTTATCCTGAAACGGTTCTATCAATTATTGCCCCAACTAAATTTTATGAAATGCATAAAGATAAGGGAATTGTTGATATAATTGCCAAAATTACGAGTGCCTCTCCCATTGCTATGGCTAGTCGCATTCGTAACGAGCTTGGTAATGGTACCTCTTTAATAAACCTATGGAGTGGTACTTATGAAGGATATGAAGGCTTTTATAACTTCTATAACTGGGGTGTTGGTGATAATTGTGTAAGAGATTATGGTACCACCATCTGTGGTTTAAGTACGGCTAAAGAATACAATTGGAATAGTATTGAAACAGCCATTATAAATGGCGCGGATACGATTGCCGCCTTATATATTTCGGTTGGTCAATATACTAACTATTTCCAAAAATTTAATTTAGTTCCAACAACTATTTCGAAAAGATTTACTCATCAATATATGACTAATTTGCCTGGACCAATGAGTGAATCGAAAATTGCTTATAGTACTTATGCCAAAAATAATCTTTTAGATATAAGTTTGAATTTTAAAATACCAGTATTTAGTAAAATGGATACACCAATTGTTAATAGTAGTAATGGGGCTATTCAAAGCGAAGCTAATGGGTTAGGTACTATCGATATTGCAACAATTATTACTTCAAGTGGATATAGTTACTCTAATGGTTATCTGCTTGGAGTTAAAGAAAGTACGGATGTTGCTGATATCAAAGAAGCAATAGAAGCCGTGGGAGGCAGCAATTCGGCAAGTATCCAAAATAAAGATGGCGAAGTTGTAACAAGTGGCATAGTGGCGACCGGATATAAAATAAAGATTGCAAATAGTAGCGCTAGTGAAACACTCACCATTGTTGTTAAAGGCGATCCATCAGGAGATGGCAAAATTAATGCTTTAGACTTATTACAAGTTCAAAAAGCCATTCTTGGAACATATACTTTAGAAGGAGCATCAGCCTATGCCGCCGATCCATCTGGTGATGGCAAAATTAATGCCTTAGATTTATTACAAGTTCAAAAACAAATTTTAGGTACTTATACCATTGAATAAATAAGGAGTTGAAAAAAATGAAGTTAAAACATATTGCTTTTAGTATTTTGTTGCTAGTACTTTTCCCTTTATCCGTTTTTGCTGCCTCTGGTAAAATCGCCGTATCGGGTCCTAGCCAAGCCGTGGTTGGTAATACTATAACCGTAACTGTAACTTTAAGTAGTAGTACGAGCATTGGTTCTTGGGAAATGGATCTTGATTATAATAAAAGTTATTTACAATTAACATCTAGTACCGGAGAGTCTCAAGGAACAGTAATGGTGGGTTATACTAATAATGCTGCGGGAACTAAAAGTGTTAAGTATACTTTTAAATTTAAAGTTTTAAAAACAGGGAGCACCACAATAAGTGTCCCAAGTTACGATATATATGCGAATGACATGTCATCTATGAGTATAACTTCAAGTGGTCGAACTATTAAATTAATTACCCAACAAGAATTAGAAGCTAGTTATTCTAAGAACAATGATTTAAGTCATTTATCCGTGGAAGGTTATGAAATAACACCAGAATTTAATAAAGATACTTTAGAATATAGTGTAACCGTAGGCGAAGATGTTAAAGAAATAAGTATTAATGCCAAGGCTAGTGATTCTAAAAGTCAAGTAAGTGGCGTAGGTACCCATGAAGTTACCAGTGGTATTAATAGTTTTCCAATTGTCGTAAAGGCCGAAAATGGCAGCGAAAAAACTTATACAATTAATGTTGAAGTAAAAGATGCCAACCCAATTAATGTTACAGTTGATGGTGAGGCTCTAACCGTTGTTAAAATTAAAGAATATTTACCAGTTATGGCTAACTATCAAGAATATAGTGTTAAAATAGATGATTTTGATATTCCGGCTTATTATAATGAAAATACTAAAATAGTTTTAGTTGGTTTAAAAAATAGTGTGGGTGATGTTAGTCTTTATATTTATGATGAAGCAAAAAACACTTATGAAATTTATAAAGAAATAGGTATAAATAAAATAACAATTTATCCTTTAAAAACAACTAAAAATCTAGATGGCTATACTAAAGATGAAATAACCATCAATGATAAAAAGGTCGAAGCTTATTATTTAACTAAAAATTCGCGTTTTGTTATCATTTATGGCGTCAATGTGGAAACGGGAGAAGAAGGTTTTTATAAATACGATAAACAAGATGAAATAGTTATGCGCTTAGATGAAGAAAGTCTAAATACTTTAAATGAAAATATGCAAAATATTCAAGCAAAATGTAATATTTATATGTACATAATTATTGGCTTTTTTGTAATATTTATTGGTTTATTAATTGTCATATTTAATTTAATGCATAAGAAAAAAGGACCTTCTAAAAAAGAAAAAAATAAAAAGAAAGATTCAAAAAAAGATTCGAAATAATCTAAAGAATCTTTTTTTCTTGGTAAAATTGTTATATAATATTCTACTAGTAGGAGAAGAAATAATGAAATTAGAAGTATCGTATTATGAAATAATTAAAAATTTAAAAAAAGAAATGTTAATAACTATTATTAATAAATTTCATGCCTTTTGCGAAGTTTTTAATTATCCTATGGCGGTTGAAGTTAATAAATTAAAAAAAGAAGATATTATAAATTACTTAGTAGATAAGCAAAAAGTATATTTAAAGTTTATTATAGAAAGTCTAGATTATAAAACTTTTAAAACTTTAAAAAAATTAAGTAAAAAGAAAATAAATAATACTACAAGTAACGATTGGAATGTTTTAAGTACTTATGGTTTAGTAACTAATGAAAGTATTGGTAAAGATACCTTTATCTTATTAAAAAAATATGTAAGTCAAAAAAGTGCTGTTAAGCGGGTTAAAGAAAACAGTAAAATATACGCTATAGCTGAAGGTATAATTGTTGCTTATGGTGTTTTACCTCTTGATGATTTTAAAAAATTATTAGGTAACGAAGAAAATTATAAATTAGTTTGGTTGCATGCTTCTCTAAACTATGAAATAAATGAAGATAAAGTTATAAGTAAAAAGTTATCTAATAAACGAAAAATAAATAAATATTGTAGGGATAAGAACTTAAAAGAATTTGGGGTAACTGATTTTAGACGTTTAGGAGAAGAAACGTATCATCATTATAATCGGCAATATAAAAAATTAATGCATGAAATAAAAAGTAATTATATTTTTCGAAAACATGATATAATGTTTTTAGATAGTGTAGTAATAATTCCTTATTTATACAATAATAGTAGTGATGAAAAAGAAGCGGCAGAGGCTTTAGATGCGACAATTGAAAAATATTTTGAAATATCAAGAATTAATTTAAAAAATGATATTATAACCAAAATAAAGGAATTAAAGAAAAGTTTTCCTATGTGGGAATTAAGAGGATACACTATAAGTGAGGTTGAAAAATGAAAAAAATAGGTGGTATGGGAATAAGTTTAATTGTTATCTTAGTCGTTTTTACGATTGGTTACTTTGTGGTGGCCAATAAGATTTCTTATGATTTTACCACGGATTATGAAAAAGATTTATATGATTTAAAAATAAATACGATTGCGAAAAATGCGAAAATTTATGGCGAATATAATACCGATTTATTTGCAGAAGCGGAAGATGCTTATATTACAGTTGATGATTTAGCGCGTCAAGGATATGTTATTAATAATGAAGGTGTTGTTGAAGACCCTCGTGATGAAGAAAAAAATCTTAATGATCTTAAAATAAAATTAACTAAAAAAGATGAAGAGGTAACTGTTAAAGTTTTGGTATAGATTATGGCAATTACAAAAACAGATTTTATAAATTTTACAAGATGTCCGAGATTCGCTGCTTTATCAGAGTTAAGAAAAGAAAAACTAGACGCTGATATTTCTTATGATACTTATAAAGAACAAGAACAAGGGGAAAAAATTAAAGAAGTTTTAGGTAATATGTTCGAAGATGAGACTTATGAACATGATTTAACTAAAAAAGAAAATAAACAGTTGGAGGCTTTAATGCCTTATTATAAACAAGTGGAAATTGAGGCTGGAAAATTAGCAGAGGTTTATTTTCAAGGTAAAAGTACTTATGCCGAAGCCACTTTTAATCAAGAGTCATTTGAATTTAATCAAGAAGGGATTAAATTTATTTGTTATGTTGATATTTATAATGAAAATGAAGAAGGCATTAATATCGTGGAGGTTAAGGCCACAACTAGTAATAAATATTGTTCTTTAATGGCCGGGCATAGAGGCCAAGATAAATATAGTATTTTTTATTTTGATAAAAAACATAATATATATCACTTAAAAGATGAAATTCCAGGGTATGATATTGAAAAAGAAATGTCTTTGGATGCTTATGCTAAACAACGAGATAAATTATTTAATCGGTATGGGGATGTTGGTAAATATGTATTTGACCTAGCTGTTCAAAGATACTTTATTGAAGGCGAATACAAAGAAAGTCATAATGAAAAGGGACTAGCCAATATCCATTATTATTTGGCGGTTTTAAATCATAATTATGTTTTTGATGGCACTTATGATGGCGATGAAGCGGTTTATAAAAAGGATGCTGATGGCAACGAATTAATTACTTTTTTTGATTTAACCAGCGTTACTGCGGAATATCAAACAATTATTGAAAATGAGGCTAGAAAACTTAAACGCTATGTTTTTGATTTAAATGGGGCGCCAACTTCTTTAGGTATTTGGTGTGAAAGAAAGAAAATGCAAGAATGTCCATTTTTAACTACTATTTGTGGGAAAGACATTCCTTTAAAAAACTCTAGTTTAAATTATCTAAATAATGGTTTTGGTTTTAAAAATGAAGCGGGGGAAACAATTAAAGGCTTAGATTTAATTAATGAAGGCTACCTTAATATGTTAGATATACCTGAAGAATGGATTAGAAATCCCAAACATTTTATTCAAAGAGATGCTTTAAGATTTAATAAAGAATATATTGATTATGAAAAAATAGAAGCCGGTTTAAAAGAATTAGAGTACCCAATTTATCACCTAGATTTTGAAACGATGCCTTGTCCTTTACCAAGATTTCGTGGGGAAAAGCCTTATACGCAATCACCATTTGAATTTTCTTTACATATTGAAAAAGAACCGGGTTGTTGTGATAAATTTAAAGATAATTATATCTTTTTAGCGAAAACTAATACTAAGGATGAACGGGAAGAATTAGTTAAAATGCTAGTAAAATATATTGATGGTGATAAAGGAACTCTTTTTGCCCAAAATGTTGCCTTTGAAAAGGCTCGTATTAAAGAATTATCTGTGATATTCCCTGAATATCGGGACCAACTTATGAAAATCTATAATCGTGGTTTTGATTTAATGTGGTTAGTTAATACTAAAAGTGAAATGTATGAAAATTTAGGCTTTGATAAAGAGCGAAGCGGTCTACCTAATTATTATCATAAAGATTTAAGTGGTTCTTATTCTATCAAAAAAACTTTGCCGGTATTTAGTGATTTATCTTATGCCAATTTAGAGGTTAAAAATGGAACAGAAGCTATAGTTGCCTATGCTAATTATAATAAAATGACTAAAGAAGAATATGCTTTAATGTATCAAGCTTTAATTACATATTGTCAACAAGATACTTGGGCAATGGTTGTTATTTTAGATGCTTTAAGAAAACTTTGTCAAGAAGTTGTCAAAGAGTAGGTTAAAGATTGCATTAATTCCTGAATATTTAGTATGATATTAATGTAAGGAAGTGGAAAAATGATATACCCATCAATAGATAAGCTATTAACAATTGTTGATTCCAAGTATAAATTAGTTCATGTGGCATCAATAAGAAGTAAACAAATATTAGAAAATGGTTACTTACAAAAAAAAGAAAACGAGTATATTAACAAAAAAGAATTAGGCCGAGCTTTAGAAGAAGTAGAAAATGGTTTAATTAAAATCAAAGAAAATACAGCCGAAGCATAAAAAACTATTGCACAAACTAAAAGATTATGTTAAAATAATCTTGCTTTTGGGGAACTAGCTCAGCTGGCTAGAGCACCTGCCCTGCACGCAGGGGGTCGCGGGTTCGAATCCCACGTTCTCCACCAAGTTGAAATTAAGACTCAAATCTATTCATCGAATGATTTGAGTTTTTTCATAAAAAGGAAGGTGAATTTTCAATGGAAATATATAATAAATTAGTACGAGATAATATTCCTGATAAAATTAGAAATAATGGGGAAGAACCTATTACCAGAGTTTTAGATGAAATAGAATTTAAAAAAGCCTTAGAAGCAAAATTAGGGGAAGAATATCAAGAGGTATTAGAGGCAACCGGTAAGGATAGATTAAAAGAACTCGCGGATATGTTAGAGGTTATGAAATATATAGCTATACTTGAAAACGCTACTTTAGATGATGTTATTGCTATTGCTAAGGAAAAAAGTTTAAAAATAGGGGCCTTTGATCAAAAAATCTTTTTAGAAAGAGTTTTAACGAAAAAAGAAAAGTAAAAAGCTGATAATAATTGTCAAAGAAAACATTTTGTGCTAATATAGAAAGCAATTTCCAAGATAGGGTGTTGCTTTATGACAAAATTTCAAATAAACATATTTTTAAGTCAAATAGGTAGATTACCACTTCAAGAAAATCAAAAATTAGTCGAAAAACATTTAAGTGATTTAAAAAAATTGCCTCTTGTAGATGTAAATCAAATTTTTCAATATGTTGAAGAAAAGTCAAGATTAGTAAGTAAGTGGGAAAAAACTAAAGGTGTAGTTGATATTCTTACCTTTAAAATGATTGCTACAAAAAAGATAGAATTATCAGCATATGTCTTTGAAGAAATTGCTAATATAAATAATTTAAGTCCTACTATTCAAGTGGAACTTGCGAATATCTTAACCGAAAATGAAAAAATAAATTTATTAAATAATTTTTGCAACAAACTATCACCTTTAGTTATTCAAAATTTTATATTAGCCTTATCCCACGAAAATCAAAAAAGAATGATTATTAAATTAAAAGATAGAATAATTCAAACAGATTGTAAAATACTTTTGTCATTTATAGGAGCTTTGCAACCCAATAATCAAAGATTCTTTTTAAAGGCAATTAAGGATTATATTCTAAATTTAGATGCCGAAAGTATTTCTTCTATTATAACAGGAATATATGATGAAAACTTGAAATTCTTTTTTATGGAATATCGTAATTGTATTGAGGCATTTGATGAGGCTAGTTTTAGTGATTTTTTTGTGTTATTAACCGAAGAAAGCTTAATTTTGTGTTTTAAATTATTTGCATCTAAAGTAAGATTGATATCACCAGATTTATTAATTTATAAAATGGCATTAAGTACCCAAAATATGGATATTATATATGAATTTTTAAAAGCTAATGCTAATATGTTAATGGAATTAAGTAATACTTATTTTTATTTGTTAATTAGTAGATTAGATGACACATTTAGATTAAAATCTTTAACCGATTTTAAAGCTAAATATCATGAAATGTCATTAGATGAATTATTAGATTTATTTGAATATGATACGGAAGAAATAAAATTAAAATTATTTATGGAATATCCTGATAAAATTAATGAATTAAAGGGATGGGATTTTGTTGCTTTTGTACATCATAATTTTAGTTCTACTACTATAAGAAATAAAATATTTTTATTATATAAATCTAAAATTTGGGATTTATCGGACGAAGACTTTATCCGTTTTATTTATGGTTATTCAGAAATTGAATTAAGATGGTTAAGATGGGGTAGTACTCCAGATGAAGATATAACTAACGAAGAATTAATAGATTACATAATTACTAATTTTATTGGTCGTTTAAAGATGATAGCAACGGAATATCTTCCTGAATTATTTAGTAATAGCAATGTTTGTTTACAACATAAATATATAGAAGCATTAAGTGATAACATCAAGCAACTAATTCAAGAAAGAACTTATCTATATAAACTATTGCGTTCTATTTTGGGTAATATTAGAGAAGAATTATATATAAATTATGCTGAAAGTTTTAGAGAATTGACCGCGAAAGAATGGTATGATTTAAGCGGTGCCATTCAAGTAACTGATTTTAATGTAATTGGCCAATTTTTATTAGAATGCGATATTGATAATTTTGATTTTATTAATTTTAATAATTTATTAAATGATCAGATTATTAAAAAAATGTTCTCTTATTTTGAAAAAAATATTCAAAATAAGTTGTATACTAAATATCTAAAAATTGATAGTAATAATAAATATGAAGAATTAAAAAAAGAATATGTTAATTTAATAGCCAAAGTCCAAAATGAAGATGTTCAAAATGTTTTAATTGATTATAATTGGTTTAAATTATTAGTCTTATTAAAAGTTTTATTTTTAGAGCACATTATCACGGATAAAGATCCTTCTTATCAACAAATTAAAGATATGTATATGGCCAAATTACTTGGTAATTTAGCAAAAGAAAATCCTGACAATGCGGCTTTAGTTAAGGGTAGTTTATTTTATAGATTAGTAAAGGGAAGTATTGATTCTACCAGTTTAATTTTTTTGAAAACTTTAAAAGGATTAATTTTCTTTAGTAAAAATAAAGTTGATGTAAATGATCACGAAGATATAACAGTTTATGCTCCTGATGAAATTGAGCCCTTTGTAGAAAATTTAACAGAAGAGCAAGCATGTTCTTTAAATAATAGGTTATTTAAGCAATTATGTCAAAAAATTTTGGATAATTATCAAGAAGAAAATCCTGAAAAATCTTCCGTTAGGAATTTAGCGATAAGATTATATTTAGCAGTTGGTTTTCAAAATGCTAAGAAATTAATTGATTTAAAAATTCCTTTTACTAGATATGAATATATATTTGGAAGAATTAATATTCAAAAAATTAAATTAGATGCGAATGGGGAACCTATTATAAATAAAAAATTAATGGATTTTATGTTTGGAAGTAGCTTGGATGTTAATACTAATATTAATAGATTATTACAAGATAGGATACCGGAATTTGAAAAAAGATTCGCTGATATTTATAATAGTTGGGAGGCTATTTATCAAAATTTAAATGGTCATATTACAGTTACGAGAATTTTAAAATTGCTTAAAGAAAATAAAATATTATTAAATCCGGATGAATATCGTTTGGCTTCGGTAATAAATGAGATTGGAACAGATGATAGAGATCTTTCAAAGGCTAGAGAATTATATAGTGATATGCGTAAAAGAAAATTTTCAACTATTCCCAAAATCGCGGATAATTATGATGCTGAGTATTCCTATGAAATGTTAGATTTAGATGATCCTCTTGGCTTAGTAGTAGGTTATATTACTAGATGTTGTTTTTTAATTGATGGGGAATCAGAAACATCATTATTTCATTCAGCTCAAAGTAAAGATGGGAGAATTTTTATCGTTCGTAAAAATGGTGAATTAATTGCTCAAAGCTGGGTATGGCGAAATGGTAATTTAGTCTGTTTTGATAATGTTGAAGCAAGAGGTTATTTTGATAAACATCGTTTACTTGAAATATACCAAAAGGCCGCCCAAAATATTTTGGCTATTTCAGCTAAAGAAGAAGGGACGAAAGAGCGAATCAAATTAGTAACTTTTGGTGGTGGCTATTCTAAAATTGCTAAACCTAAGGAAATGGTACCAGAAGAAAAAATCCAAGGTCCGCGGGTTAATGATTATATTTATACTGATGCCCTTGATGAACAATTTATTTTAGCCACGAATGGGGAAAGAGAACTATATTACGGTGATGTAAAAGCTGAGTATCAAGATAATCGAAAAACACCAAATAAATATAGTAATTTATCCCTTTTAGAAAGGGAAGAAAAGGCATCTATTAATGCCAGAATTAAATCAATAGATTTTGCTAAAACTGGTAATATTAGAACAATAGATTTTAGAAATTATGCTTATGCTATTATTGCTGATGATTGGTACATTTTGATAACTTATACTGGGGAAGCCGAATGTATGCTTTTAGAACATGACAATCGGGCCAGAATGGAATTATATAAAGAAATAGATAATTTAGATAAAACTTTCACTGAAATGGAAGAATATGCCGATTCTAAAATAGTAAAAGGTAAAGTTTTATCTTTGGTAAAAGGAGAAGTTAAATAATGGAACCAATATATTTAGAAGATGCTAAAAAAATATTTTTAGAGCCACCTCAAGATGCTTATTATGAAGGGGTAGGTGATAATGAATTTACTATTTTTTTAAGAATGTTAGGATATATTATTCCTCATGGATTAACTACGGAAGAATTATTGGCATGTTTAAATATTTTAATTAATGATATAAGAAATAAAAATTGTAGTTTTAAAAACTCTAAAGAATTACAAAAATGTTTTAATTCATATTTACAATATGATCATTTAGACATGTGGTTAACCTATATTCCAAGTTTTATTGAGGCGGTAACGCCAACAGATTTTGCTAATGAGTTTAATGAATTATTTAGGGAGTCTTTTTTCCACTTAGAAAGGAATGTTGATGATGAGAACAATTATGGTTGTATTGAAGTAGGATCAGATATTGTAGATATTTCCAATAAAGATAAGGCTGAGGTTTTAGCGGCCCTTTATAATCATTCCAAACCAATTGGTATGGGCATAGTTCATTATGACCCGACTCCCATGACGGTAGATATTGCTAGAAAAATTATTAATAAAATGGGTTATTCCTTTGGATATTTAAAAGGAAGAACGATGAAAGTTAATTTACAAGATAATATTGTGTCAGTTCGGCGATATAATTTGGATAATAATCGTCCCGGATTAGCCCAAATGGCCATATCGAAATGTCGAAATATTGAACCAGGTGTTAATCCAACAACTTTGAAAAAAGAGTTAAAAAAGCCCCAAAAAAAGTAAATTTTTTGTTTTATTTTGCCAAAATTGTGTTATAATAGCCTCGTTTGTAAAGAAAGGGGTATTTTTTATGCCAGAAAATATGTTATCTAATAATAAACAATACTTAGATGTTTTGAAAATCGAAAATGCAACCCAAATGGATATAAGTAAATATCAAACAATGTGTAAAGTTCATCGGTTTCTTTTGCGTTTAAAAAAAGATACTAGTCAAAAACTTTTATTTCTTTTGGCTTTAGTATTATTAAGTAATGGCGTTTCTTGTCTTACCTATAATTTAATTTTAGCGAGATTAGATAGTAAAGTAGTTGATTTACTTTTTGCTTTAAAAATTTTAGTATTTGATATTACAGCTTGTTTAAAAATCGCCGATTTATTTCTTTTAAAGAAAGACTTAAAAAAAGAAATTAATTCGGTTATTGATGATATTGATGCCATAGAAGATACTTTTGAGGTACCAAAAGAAGTGACAAAACCTAAAAAGATGCGGCCAACTGATAGACGAAATAAACAGCTTGTTGCCGCTTCAAAGCAAAATCAAAATTTAAATTTACCGATACTTTCTGAATTTAAAAAAGATGAAACTTTAGAAGATATTCCTGAGGTTGCTGTAAGTGGGGCAACTTTAGATACGATTTACCCGAATATACCTGTTGCCAAACCGGTAACCAGAGTTCGGGAAAAATTCCATTCTTATTACTAGTATGCTATAATGAATCTAGGTGATACATATGGCAGATGTAAATTCATTTTTTAGTTTAGATATTCGGGTTGGAACAATAATTAAGGCAGAGGTTTTTCCTGAGGCTAAAAGACCTGCGTATAAACTAACTATTGATTTTGGCGAGTTAGGACTAAAAAAATCTTCGGCCCAAATAACCGAAGTTTATAAAATAGATGATTTAATTGGGAAACAAATTCTTGCAGTTGTTAATTTTCCACCCAAACAAATTGCTAACTTTTTAAGTGAGGTTTTAGTTTTAGGCATCTATAATGAAAATGGAGTTGTTCTAATTACCCCGGATAGAAAAGTCATAAATGGGGAAAAATTAGGTTAACGATTTAAAAGCCAAATAAATAAATTTAAATAGGTTGCAAAAAGAAGCCATAAAAGATATGGTATTTGGAGTAATCCGGCGACCTTTTTTTGTTGGTAAAATAAATAAATCATGCGAATAACTAAACCTAAAAGTAAAAGCAACCAAATTAAAGCTAAAAAGCGTAATTTAAGACTAAAGAAAATTATTGGCCATAGCGCATTAACAAATAATTGGGCATAATAGGTTTTCTTGATTTCGGGTGTATCTAAATTATTAGTTAAAATAATTCCATAACTTACACCCATCAAAATATAAAGAATAGTCCAAACAATTGGAAAAAGAATGCCGGTGGGGCCAGAATTGGTTTCGTAAGCATTTTAAAATCATTCATACTAGATGAGGTTATTAAACCAATGATACCTCCGATTAAAATTGGTAAGATAATAGTCTTTAGATAAGTTTTTGTTTTAGACATATAAACCTCCTAGTATTAATGTATGGCTAAATAAAAAAATTATACGAAATAAAGAGTGCTTTAAAGATAAAATTATGGTATATTATATGTAAATAAGAGGTGAAGTAAGATGAACGAAATACCAATTTTACCCGCGGATATTTACCTTGTTTGTAATAGGACTATATTACAAGAATTTGATAAAAAAATCTTACTTTCTTTTTATGAACCAATTATAGGTTCTTTAGCCGTCAGTCTTTATTTAACTTTATGGAATGATTTAGAACAAAATAAGCAACTTTCTCGGGAACTTAATCATCATCATTTAATGAGTTTGCTAAGAGTTTCGCTAAAAATGTTAAAGGATGCCAGAGAATCTTTGGAAGCTGTTGGTCTGGTTAAAACTTTTGTTAAAACGGGAGGTCATGTCAATGAATATATTTATGAGTTATATTCGCCACTTACTCCAAATGAATTTTTTAATCATCCCATCTTAAATGTCGTTTTATATAATAATCTCGGGGCTCATGAATATGAATATTTACAAAATGAATATCGCAAAGTTAAATTTGATACTAAAGATTATATCGAAATAACTAAAAAAATAGATGAGGTTTTTGAAAGTGATGTAGCATTTAATCAAGAAAAGGCAAGGGAAAGGACTACCAGTGATATTACTTGTAAAGAACAAATTGATTTTGATTTAATCGCCGAGGCTATTCCAAAAGAGGTCTTAAACGAAAAAGCCTTAACTAAGAAAACTAAGGAATTAATTAATAATTTAGCTTTTCTTTATAACTTAGATACTTTAAAAATAATTGAATTAATTAGGGTATCCATAAATGAATATGGCATGATTGATAAAAATACTTTACGCTTGCAAACTCGGAAGTTCTATCAATTTAATAATGGGGCTTTACCAACTTTAATATATCGGACGCAACCCGAATATTTAAAAACGCCAAGTGGAGATACTTCCATGCGCGGTAAAATTATTCAGGTTTTTGAAAATACCAATCCCGTTGATTTCCTGCGGACTAAATATCATGGCGTAAAACCAACTAACAGAGATATAAAATTAATCGAAAACTTAGTTGTTGATTTAGAAATGTATCCCGCGGTTGTTAATGTTTTAATTGATTATTGTCTAAGAAAAAATAATAATAAACTTTCAACCTCGTATGTAGAAACTATCGCCGGGCAATGGAAAAGAGCTAATTTAAAGACGGCGAGTGAAGCCATGGAATTTGCCGAACGCGAACATAAAAAGATGCAAAATAAAACTAAAGTTACACCAATAAAAAATGAACCAGTTTGGTTTAATAAAAATATTGAAGAAGAAAAAATAAGTGATGCCGAACAAGAAGAACTAGAAAATTTATTAAAGGAGTTTAACTAATGGAAAGATTAAAAATGACCTTAAGTGAAAAAACTAATTTAGCTTTAGAAAAAGATTATAATGAGGCTTTAAAAGATGAAAATTTTAAAAATTTAGTTCATAATTTAAAAATTTCTAAAGAAATAGGAATGAAAAATACTTCAAAACTAAAAGATAGTGTCCAAGAATTAAAAAATTGTCGTTCTTGTAAAGGCTTATTTATGTGCAAAAATAGTTATTTAGGTCATGTTTGTTTTCCAAGTGTCACATCCGAACAACTTCGTTTTGATTTTGTTGCTTGTAAGTATCAAAAAGAATTATTAGAAAAACAAGAAGCGAAGAAAAAAAGTTTAGATGATGTTGCTAATGCTCGAATGAAAGATATTGATGTTACGGATAAAAATAGAGTAGCTTTAATTAAATGGCTAAAGAAATTCTATGATGCCTATGAACCGGTAAATACGCTTAAAGGTTTATATTTACATGGTAATTTTGGCAGTGGCAAAACTTTTCTTATCGCGGCTCTTTTAAATGAACTTAAGGCGAAGAAAAATGCGAGTATTGAGGTTGTTTATTTTCCTGAAGTATTACGGAATATGAAAGAAGATTTTTCTCTGGTTGAAGATAAACTTAATTATTTTCAAAATGTAGATATTTTATTAATTGATGATATTGGGGCTGAAAATGTAACCAGTTGGGGTCGGGATGAAATATTAGGAACGATTTTACAATCTCGGATGAATAATAAATTACCAACATTTTTTACCTCGAATTTAACTATTGAAGAATTAGAAAAACATTTATCTTTAACTAAAGGTAATGAAGATTTAGTTAAAGCCAGAAGAATAATTGAACGCATTAAACAAATGACAGAAGACATGGAACTTATAAGTGTTAATAGAAGAAATTAGGGATATTGTATAAATATAGTATTTGTGTTAAAATTATTATAAGGTGGAGCATATGAAAATAAAAGAGGGATTTAAAAAATTATATGCTAATAAAAATTTATTTATTGCCGTATGCGTAGGAATCCTAACCATAAGTGTAATTGGGGTTTCTTATTCGGCCTTTTTTACTGTCCAAACAAATACTGTTAATCAAGAAGTTACTACAGGAACTTTAAATGTTTTATATAGTGATAGTTATATTGAGGCTAATAAGAGTTTTGATACAAATGATTTACAACCGATGAGTGATAGTGATGCTTTAAATAATAGTGAAGCAAGAATTATCCATATTGAGAATAAAGGTACTTTACCAAGTGAATATACCTTAACAATAGGTTATGATTTAGATGCTTATAAAAATAAAGATAGTGAATTAACACCAATTGATTTTGTTCGTTTTGCCGTTTATGAAATAGATACGACAAATGAAAATAGGAAAACTTTAATAAGTGGACCTCAAAATATAACCGATTTACCAATTTATTATTTAGACGAAAAAGATAACACTAAAAATCGTTATACTGTTTTAGTAGATACAATTGAAGCAGAAGGTACGGATAGTATCAAAAATTACCAAGTTAAGATTTGGTTATCAGATAAAGCAACACCGGCGGCTAGTCATACTTACTTTTATATAAATAGTGAAATTGTTGCTACTGTTGAAGGAGCTAAGCAAAGTTATGATTTAAGTGGTATTTTAAAAGATAGCAATGGTTCACCAATTTCTAATGCAACTATTGATATTCAAAATGGATCTAAAATGGTACAAACAAATGAAACTGGAAACTTTAATATAAGTAAACTACCAAGTGGTACTTATAATGTGGAAATAAAAACATCTGATAAAACCTATGCGGGTAATTTAACAATTAGAGAAGGAGAATCTTTATCTGTTGCTAGTATGGCCAGTACTTTTAGTACTGAAACTAATCATGATATTTATGATTATGCTTATATAAATGGGACAACTATTAGTAAAATAATAGCTAAAAATAATTTAGAAGGTATTACTAATAATCTTGATTTAAGTAGTGCTACTTATAGTTTAGCTTCGACATATTTAATTGTTAGTAATACGAACGAAATAACAGATTTAAATATTAGTTTAACTGGTGATAATGGTTTTACAATAGCTCAATAATGAAACAAGGTTAAAAATTTCAATCTTGTTTTTATTTGTCTAATTTTGCTATGTTTTGTCGAAAGTATTGAAAAAGAATTTTAGTTATTTATAATAAAGTATTTGTTACCAGTTAAGGGGCTCTACTTATTTTTTATGGGGTTTTGGTTAGGTATAAAAACTTAATTAAAATGAAGTAAGAGGTGAGTTAAGATGAAATTAGACTTTTGTTTAAAATTAGTTTTAGGATTATTTACTTTAGAAATTAGGGTAAATAAAAAGACGACCCAAAGGGTCATCTAACATAAAAAGTAGATGATACCTTGCTGGTAACATCATTTATATTATAATACATATTTTTTCTTTTGTCTACTTTCCGTCAAATCAAGAATTTTCTCTTGAATATATATATATATATATATAATTAGGGAGAATACAGGGTATTTGATGGAGGAAAAGTAGATATGAAAGAAGACCAAAATAACAAAAGAAAAAGTACAATATTATTAATGATAGGAGTATTAACATTATTAATAGTAGT
>CANQXV010000012.1 GCA_947627895.1 uncultured Bacilli bacterium | reverse complement strand
AAGGGCAACTGTTGTTTTCCCACTTGATTCAGGACCAAATATTTCAATTATTCTCCCTTTAGGAAATCCTCCAACTCCTAAGGCAATATCTATAGCCAAAGAACCACTAGAAACGACATCAATTTTTTGATGACCTTCATCCCCTAATTTCATTATTGCTCCAGCTCCAAATTGTTTTTCAATATCCGCTAGAACTTGTTCTAATGCTTTATCTTTATCCTTTATTTCTTTTGCTGCTTTCATTTATCCTCCTATTATTTAGTACATTTTTATTTTACTTTACTTTAAGATATTTGTCAATAATTTTTGCAAATATTTGTTCGTACACGTCAAAATTTTAAAAATTATTTGTTTTTTATAAAAGTTTTTTACTCTGATACACTTAAAATTTTACTTTACTATTTTATTTCTGTCAAATAAAAAATAGTAATTACTTACTACTTTTTACCTCAAAATAATCGCCTGGAACATTAATATTATTTTTATCATATTCTGCTTTTAAATATTTCATAAATTCTCTTTTAATCGTAAATTGACTTTCAGCACTACATTCAATCATAATTTTATAGATATATTTATTACCAATTATATCTTCAACTCCTAAAAGATCAATATCTTTTTTTACATTGATAAGATTAACCATTTTTTTATTAACACTTTTTAATATTTTTTCCATGGTAGCAATTGGGACATCTTTACTAACCGGTAACTCAATGAATAAATTATTATTGTACATACTATGATTTATAACCGATGTAATATTGCAATTATTAATAATCATAACATCGCCATCATAGGCTTTAATTTTTGTAGTTTGTAATCCTAATTCGATTACTTCACCCCGGAAGCCATTGATAGTTACAACATCACCTTGAACATAATGATTATCAAAAATTATCGCAATCCCTGAAAGTAAATTTTTAATCGTATCTTGAAAAGCTAAACCAATGATAGCACCCAATATGCCAAGGGAAGCAATAATACTTGTCGTTTTAATTCCATAAACATTAAGAATCGCTAAAAATGTGATAACCGCGACAATATATTTAATAATATTTTTAATTAAATTAACTATCGTATGTTGTCTTTTTAAATAAAAATCATTTTTCTTTTTGCCTATAGTTTTAACTTTTAAAGCTTTATCAACAATTTTTGATAATATAAAATAAATTAGAAAACCAATGGCAATATAAATAATTGGTAAATAAATATAAGCAAAATTAAACATTTCTTAACTCCTTACCAGCCATTCTAAATCTTTCTTTCGGATCCAAATATTTTTTTCTTAAACGAATTTCGACTGGTGTAATTTCAATATATTCATCACTTTCAATAAATTCTAGAGCTTCTTCTAAAGTAAATTTTTTGGCTTTATTTAAAGCAATTGCCTCATCGGATGATTTACTTCTCGTATTAGTTAATTCTTTATTTTTACAAGGGTTAACATTTAAATCCCCTTCTTTATTACAAATACCCACGATTTCACCAATATAAACGGGGGTAGAAGGATCAACAATCATTGTTCCCCGATTAGTTAAGTTAAAAAGAGAATAACCAAAAGTAACCCCATTTTCCATGGAAACCATCACCCCATTCTTCCGGCCCGTAATTTCCCCAGCATAAGGTTTATAACTATCGAAAGAACGAACCATTATTCCTTCACCCTTGGTTTCAGTAATAAAAGAACCGCGATAACCAATTAAGCCCCGCGTTGGAACTAAATATTCTAATTTAGTATATCCCGTTTCTCCTGGCATCATACTTTGTAATGTTCCTTTTCTTTCATTTAAAGAGTTAATAATGTTACCTGAAAATTCATCGGGAACATTTATATTTACTTTTTCATATGGTTCGCATTTTACCCCATCAATAACTTTGGTAATAACCTCAGGTTTGGATACTGAAAGTTCATAACCTTCCCGACGCATATTTTCAAGTAAAATTGATAAATGCAATTCGCCGCGACCACTTACTTTAAATCCTTCTTCGTTAGGCATGGCTTCGACTTTTAATCCCACATTAGTTTCTAATTCTTTTTCTAATCGGTCTTTTAGGTGTCTACTCGTTAAATACTTTCCTTCTTGACCCGCGAATGGCGAATTATTAACTAAAAAGTTCATCGATAAAGTTGGTTCTTCAATAATGATTTTAGGTAGAGGATCAATATGACCAACATCACAAATAGTGTCTCCAATTGAAACCTCACTACAACCGGCGACAGTAACAATATCACCAAAGTAAGCAATTTGGGCTTCAACTCTTTTAATTCCCTCATTTAAGAATAATTTGGT
The DNA here is from genome assembly GCA_947627895.1 of uncultured Bacilli bacterium. Classification (GTDB taxonomy): domain Bacteria; phylum Bacillota_I; class Bacilli_A; order RF39; family UBA660; genus Onthocola_B. The sequence continues at coordinate 22,016 of CANQXV010000012.1, read as the reverse complement.
AACTCTAAAACTACTCGTAGAGCCATCATTTTTTGCTAAAGCGACCATTTCGCCAACTTTAATTTTACCTTTATTAATACGTCCAATACCAAGACGACCAATATAATCATCATAATCAAGTTGACTGATTTGTAATTGTAAATTATCATTTTCACTACCTTTAAAGGGTTCAACAGTTTTTACAATTGTTTCAAATAAAGGTGTCAAATCTTTACCTTCATCATGCATATCATAAACCGCATAACCATCTCTCGCACTACCATATAGAATTGGAAAATCAAGTTGTTCATCCGTTGCACCTAATTCCATGAATAAATTAAAAGTCATATCAACCACTTCTATTGCTCTTTGATCTTTTTTATCAATTTTATTAATGAAAAGAATTGGTTTTAAATTATTACTTAAAGCTTCTTTTAAAACAAATCTTGTTTGAGGCATCGGTCCTTCCGCGGAATCCACTAGGAGAATAACCGTATCAACGGTTTTAATAATTCTTTCAATTTCACTTGAAAAATCCGCATGTCCCGGCGTATCCACAATATTAATTTTATAATCTTTATATTTAATAGCACAGTTTTTCGCCGTTATTGTAATACCTCTTTCTTTTTCGATATCTCCACTGTCCATAACACAGTCGATTAACTCTTCATTTTCGCGAAATACCCCACTTTGACGAAGTAAGCCATCAACTAAAGTAGATTTGCCAGCATCAACATGAGCTACAACAGCAATATTAATAATTTTATCCATAATCTCTCACCTTTTTTCCAACCCCTAGATAATAATATAAATTTGACTTAAAGTCAATATTTTAAAAGAAAAAAGACTTGTTTCGTCTTTCTATTATCTTTGAAATTTGGAAAATTTTCGCCCTAAGCCAACCATTCTAGAATCAGGACGAGGTAACTCTAAAGTTAAAGGGTGCCAGATACATAGAGTGTGAGTTCCTAAATTAGGAAATTCCATCATATATTGGATAGCCGTATCATTAGGATTAAAATACATATCTTTTACTAAACACATTTCATCCCAAGTTGGATATTCATCTAATCTTTGGCCCATTTCATCAGTAAGTTGAACACTGACCATTTGCCAAGCATCATCAACAAACAAAGTAGTTTTTAAATATTTATTATCCGCGGTTGGGACTATAAATGAATTAACAAATTTTAAATTCGATTCGCTTAAGCTAGGATAAGGCATAATATTACCATCTCGCACCCACATATGTAAAACATAAGGATTATCATTAACATAATCTTGGCGCCTCGGATGATATTGCACAACCTTTTCATCAGGATAAAAGAATAAATCACGAACCAACTGCATTTCCCCATAAGTTGGAGTTCTAGGGTCATCAACCGGATTTAAAACAATTGTGGTACTTACATGTTGCCAACCTAATTCATGAGAGGCAATAACCTCAATATGCGAATTATCAACATAAGGTAAACTAAACATGCCAATTTTTAGAGAATTGGCAAAGGGAATTTTACTAGGAATACGATAAGCATCAACAAAACTAAAATCTTTCATGAATAATCACCTAGTTTTTATCTTAACATACCCCACTTTTTTGTCAAGAAAATATTTTACTCTTTAATAAGTTCACTTAAAGGAACAATATTAATATCTTTAAACTTAATGTCTTCAATTAATAATTTTATGTTATCAACATTAGTTCCTTTTTTAATTAAATATATCTTCCCATTAGCAATTTTATTTTTCTCTACTAAAAACGAATTATTATCAATCGGAACAGCCTCAATTAAATATTTATTATATTTTCGACACACTTCGGTAATATTTTTATTTAAAAGACAAAGATTTTGATTTAAATTACTATTAGTTAATAAACTTTCTATTTTTTCATAATTACGAGCATCATTATTTATAAATTCGAAATTATATTTAGTCATTTCTTCAAAGTTATCTATATCTACTAAAACATTACCCACGATATTATGCGTATTAAAATAATTTAGAATATTAGCATCATTTTCTAAAATAAAGGCAATATTTCTTTTTAGGCTATTGCCCTGTTTAATTATTTTATCTTTATTATTAGTAATACTTTCTTTAGGTAAAGTCGAGCTAAAAACTAAGTAATATTCATTAAAAGTATCTAGGTTTTTCATATTATAATAACTATCTTTAACATTTACCTCTTGGCCACTTAGGCCAGGAATAATATAATCACCATCAATTTGGGCGGCAACACTAGCAACCGTATATTTATCTTTTGAGGCTTCTATTTCTTGATATAAAGGATTTTTTTCTAGCACCAAAGTAGCAATTCTATCTGTATAATAAAAAGAAAAAAGCATAATGGCAATAATCCCCGTATATTTAAAGAATTTCATATACTTCACCTAACAAAAGTATATGAATAATAATTTCTTTCTTGCTAATTTTTAGAATATAATTTAATATATATTTACTGTATTAGGTGAGATTGTGGAATGGGTATTAGATGCAAGTGTTGATGATAAACTTAAGAAAAAATATCAAGCCCTTTTAAAGCTAGGAAATTATTCCTTAGATGATGATACTTTTTTGAATGAAGAAATAATCACGGATTTAATTCCTATTATTGTTTCCAATTATAAACTAAGTGCTTCCAAAATGCGAAATTTAATTCATATTATTTTATATAATTATGGCTTTTTTATAAGTACTAATGATGAAATGTTAAATGAACTAGGTCTTCCCGATTTAATGGAAAATACTTCGATAGCCGAAATACTTACTCGTACAAGTAATGATATTGCCTTAGCTTATTTTTTAATTTTAAATTATTTTCGCATTATTGCCGATGAAGATTTAGTTGATATGGTCCAAGAAAGTATTATGGCTAACCATCTTCATAGTTTAGACAATATAAATACGGCATTTCCTCAAGAAGAAGTATTTATTACTACCAAACTAAAAGATGTATTATTTGCGATCTGCGAATATACCATGAATGTTGATACCGTTTATTATGATGAAATTATTTTAAATTTTTTATTTCAAAACAGGGACTTTTTTGGCGTTATTGACGAATATTTTGATTCTAAAGAGCAATATCTAGCATTCAAACCATTATTAGTCCAAATGCTTTATCTTGATGCCTATTATTATTTAGATTCACAGAAAAAGAGTCGCGGTTTATCAATGATTGAGGCTCGACTATTTAATAAGATAAAAATGCATCTTGATTTTCAAAAAATAAATCAATTACCTCAAAATGATCCTTATTTTGTTCTTCAATTATTAGAATGTTTTTATAATATTAATTTAGAAAAAACTAAATTTCGGCAAGAATATGCGCAAAGCTTGCAACAAGTTCAAAAATTAATCAAAGAAAAAGCTAATAAAATTCTTTTAATCGAATATTATTAGCCTAATTTCTTTTTAACTAAATCTGAGCCGCGTTTGGGATCTTGAAAAAGCATTTCATAGACAATCTTATCTTTTCTTAAGATTTCAATAAAAGCAACTTCTTCCTTGGTCATTGTCCGATATTTTGGAGTTTTATCCGAAGTTGTTTTAATTATATTATCGGTTCCTAAAAGATAATCAGCCGACACACCTAAGACACACATTAACTCGATAATATTATCAACTGTCGGATTTCTAGTTTCCTTTTCATAACTACAAATAGCTGACTTCCCGACGCCAATTAAATCTCCCAATTCGCTTTGGGTTAAACCACATTTCTTACGCGCTTCTTTTAATCTATTACCTAGTAACATACTTACCTCATCTCAGAATTAGTATAGCCAAGTATTTTAAAATATTGCACGTAGTTCACCTTACGTGAATTTTAAGCTTCTTTAGTTACATCATTTGATTCATTTTTATGATTACTTGATAAAAATGTGACTCGTTCGGCAATTACTTCAGTAATATATTTAGTTTCTTTATCTTTAGTTTCATATTTACGATTTTGTAAACGTCCTTTGATTCCAACCACGTCCCCCATTTGACAATATTCTGAGGTATTTGCGGCGACTCCATTCCATAACACGCAACGAATAAAATCTGTTTCATAAGTTCCATCAGGGCTTTTGAAACTTCTAGGCACTGCCAAATTAATGGATGTGTACTTTTTGCCATTTTCCGTTTCGGTTACTTCAGGATTTTCTACCAAGCGTCCAACCAAAATTACTTGATTCATCATGAATCTTCCTCCTTTCCCTTTCAAATTAACAAAAATACACTTTTATATCAAATTGCAGTTTTTTAAAAACTACACCAAAAAACTACCAAATAATGGCATTTTTGACTAAAAAAATATGCAGAAATTCATTTTCTGCATTTATTCCTTTAAAAGTCGATTTAATTCGACAGCATATTCCATGGGCAAGCTTTTTTTGAAATCCGATATAAAGCCTAAAATTAACAATTCTTTAGCCCTTTCTTCACTTAAACCTTGACTCATTAAATAAAATAATTTTTCGCCACTTACCTTGGATACAACCGCTTCGTGTTCAATAACACTACTCGTATTATTTAAAGTATTTTTAGGATAAGTACAACTAGCACTTTTTTCATCTAAAATAATCGTATCACATTTAACTGTTGCCTTAGAGTTTGTAGCCTTAGTATCAATATAAACCGTCCCGCGGTAATTACTTAAGCCGCCTTCTAGAGCAATGGATTTACTTAAAATATTACTTTTCGTATTTTTTCCTAAATGAATCATTTTGGCTCCGGCATCTAATCTTTGACCTTCTTTAGCATAGGCAATACTAATGGAATTACCCGTCGAATTATCACCCTTTAAAATACAAGATGGATATTTCATGGTAAGACCACTGCCAATATTACCATCAATCCATTCCATTTGACCACTTTCTTCAACTACGGCTCTTTTAGTTACTAAATTATAAACTTTAGTTGACCAATTTTGAATCGTGGAATAACGACATTTAGCATTTTTACCGACATAGATTTCTACGACTCCGGCATGTAATGATAAACTATTATTAAGACGGGCCGTACAACCTTCAATATATTCTAGTTCGGCTCCTTCATCAACAATAATAATCGTTCTTTCAAATTGGCCTAAGGCATCTGTATCAATGCGAAAATAACTTTGTAACGGCCGATCTAATTTGGTATAAGGCGGAATATAAATAAAAGAACCGCCACTCCAAACTGCTCCATTTAAAGCCGTATATTTATTTTCATTATATTTAACTAAATTATTAAAATACTTTTGAAATAATTCGGGATATTTTTGTAAAGCTTCATCAGTTGAGGTAAATATTATATCTTTATCTGTCTTTTGATTATGGTAGACAACCTCACTTTCGTATTGGTTAGTTACGCCATCTAAATATTTTTCTTCAGCTCTTATAACCCCCAGATTACAAAAAGTATCTCTAATACCACTATCAACTTTATTCCAGTCATTAGTTAAATCATTTTCCCGTTCTTTATAATAAAGGATATCATCAAAATTAATATCAATATGCGGTCCAAACTTTGGTTGTTCTTGCCTCATAAATTCTTGAAATGATTTAATACGAAAATCCCGCATCCAAAGTGGTTCCTTCTTTTTTTTAGAAAGTTCTATTATAAAGTCTTCATCTAATCGTCTATTCATTTCTAATCACTATTACTATCTTACACTAAATGCTTTAGAAAAACAATTGTATTTTATATTATTTAGTGCTAAAATTATAAATAATAGGAGTCGCTTATGATGGAAGAAAATGTCAATAATAGTCCATTTTCCTACGAAACTAAAATAGATAGTATCTTAAAAATACTACCTAAAAGCTCTTTAGACCCTTCTGATGAAACATTAATCAGCGATTTTATCAATGAATATTGGGATTGTGCTCAAAAAGTATTGAATGCCGTGAATGCTCCGGATGCTAGAACGATGGAAATTGCAAGCAAAGGAAGAGATGTAATAAATGCGGCCAGTGTCCTTCAAACTCCCGCGGCAAGTTTAATTATTTCTAAATTATCAGAAGCAGTTATTAAAACTGCCAATATGGATGGCTATGTTCAAGAAAGAGGCAATGCTCGTAAATTAAAAAATCCTAACTTACCTAACACAACACCTTCTGATGATCAAGGTTTAGATATCTCCGGATTTACCAATGCTATCATTATTATAATTATAACAATTCTTATTGGTTTAATTTTATCCGTTGTATTTATGAATAAATAAATTAAAACATAAAAAATATCATTTCTGTAAAAAGAGATGATATTTTTCATTATTAATAATTTTCGGCTTTTATTTCAAAATAACTTTGCGCATGAGCACATACTGGACAAACAAGTGGAGCTTCTTTGCCAATAACAACATGACCACAATTACGGCATACCCAAATAGCATCGCCATCTTTACTAAAGACTTTCTTTTCATTAATATTATCTATTAATTTACGATATCTTTCTTCATGTTCTTTTTCGATTTTAGCTACTCCTTCAAAAAGATTAGCAATTCTTGTAAATCCTTCTTCTTTAGCAACTTTAGCAAATTCCGCATACATGTCAGTCCATTCATAATTTTCCCCAGCAGCCGCATCTTCTAAGTTTTCTAAAGTATCGGGAACACTACCCCCATGTAATTCTTTGAACCACATTTTAGCGTGTTCTTTTTCATTATTAGCAGTTTCTTCAAATATTGCTGCTATTTGTTCATAGCCATCCTTACGAGCCTTTGAAGCATAATAAGTATACTTATTTCTAGCTTGGCTTTCACCAGCAAAAGCGGCCATAAGATTAGCTTCAGTTTTACTTCCTTTTAATTCCATTTTTTACCTCCTAATACTCTTTAATTATAAAACAAATTTGGAATTAAATAAAGATGTTTTTAAATAGAAATTTTATTCAATTACGCATGTTGTATTTACATTTGTTCCCGTTATTGTAACAGTACCATCACTATCAATACTTCCTACTCCACCATTATTACATCTAATACTTCCGTTTTCATTTACTACTTTAAATTTTGCTTGGTCACCTGATTCTATTGTCTTTATATTTGCTGTTCCATCAAAGTACATTAAATTTGTATCTAACCATTCTTTAGTCGGTATACTATCACTAAAACTTGCTGTTAAATCTATTATCATTAATTCGTCGGTATAAGTGTCTATATTGCTTCCACCATTAAAGTCTCTAAATAAGTTAAGATTATGAGATGTATCAGACGGGCTTTTATAAATTGCAGAAAGTAAAATCCAATCATTCGTTTTAATATCTTTTTGAAAAAAAGTTAAATATCCATCACATATTTCAAATCTAGCATCACGTGTCGTATATTCTAATCCACTTTTGAATTTTATAGATCCATAATAATCATGATTTGGTACTATTCCAGGGTCAATTGTTTGGACTATTATAGCGTCATCACCGAACTCCATACCATTTGCTTTTGATTTTAATGCTTTTTGACCATGAGTTTCCGTGGTTTGAACTACTTCAACATATCTATAATCATACCAATTATCAAGCTCATTTTCAAAACTACCATTTAAAATCATATTTGTTAACTTTGCATCTTGGCCTTCTATGGTCGTATTTGTTGCCAGTAAAGTATATGTTTTCTTTTGGACGGTTGTTTCCTTTATGGTACTAACTACAGAGTAATTTCCTTTACTATCTTTTACTCTTACATCAATTGTATAATCTTGTAATTCACTTAAACCATCAAAGGTATGGGTCGCTGATGTTGTTTCTTCGGTCTTACTTTCTCCTTCTATTGTTGCTCCTTTGATTGCATATTCATAATTTGATATTCCATATGTTCCTGCTTCAGCATCTACACTTATATTTATTTCATTATAGCTTTTACTTGTTACATTTATTTTATTTACTTTTGGTAATTTCTCGGTTGCTACTATTTTTTCTACTTCTGTTCCATATATATTACTCTTTATTCCTTCGGTATCTTCTATATAACAATATATTCTATAATTATAGTTTTCTTTTAATCCACTAAAGGTATGAGTTGCATCTTCATCTTCTTCCCATCTTGTTATATCTTCTAATGAGGTTGGAGTTACTTCTCCTACTTCTTCTATTCCAAAGTAGTATTTTGATATTCCTTTACTTCCTTCTTCATATTCCATTGTCGTTGTAATACTATTTACTGTACTACTTGTATCTATACTACTTACATGAGCTAATTTATAAGCATTTTCATCATCTTCTGTTGTTATTACTACTCTACCACCTATTTCTTTTCCTGTATTATTCTTTTGATCATGTTCAAGAAAGTTTATTAATGTTACTTTTATCTTCCATTCTTGTTCGGTTTGATGATTATTATTTGCTTTTTCGACTTTTATTTCCTGTTTTCTTCTTATTGCAAATGAACCTACTCTTCCGGTTATATCAAATCCACTTACATCATTTGAATTATTTGGATCAGCCGTATGATATATTAATCCATCTATTTCTTTTACTTCTTCATCATCTGGATCAATCACAGTTAGTATTAATTCAGGATGTTCTTCATCTATTGTATAAACTAATCTACTTATAATGTCTTCTAAAACGAAGAAGACATTATAATACTTGGTCGCTTCATTTGTTGTATTATTGGCTTTTAATAAAGCTTTGGCACTTACGCCATCACCTAAAGATGTTCCATTTTGACCAAAATTCTTTTGATTAGCATTTATTACTATATCTGTTTTTGCATTTTCTTCATCTAAAACATTAGTTTCATTATCTGATTCAGCATTTCTATTTATATCACTCATACTAAAGGTGAGATTATCTGTTGTTCCTGTTGAAACATCGGCATTTATTTCGTTTCTATCTCCTATTTGGGCTTGGAAGAAAGCATAGGTTGCGCTTGCTACTATGATTAATAATGATAAAACGCCAATTATCAACAATAGTATATTTTTTCTCTTATTTTCCATTCTAATACCTTCCTATCATATTATAAAAATATTGCTTAACAAAAAATGTCACATATTGTATGATATCTTCTCTATTTAGTATATCATATATCTCACCGAATAGGTGAATTATTTTCAACAAATAGGTGAGAAAATTGTATTGATAGGTGTAATAAGATGGATAGAAACGATGAAAATTATATATATTATATAGTCGGTCAAAATTTAAAAAGATTAAGAAAAAGTAAAAATTTAACGATAGTTAAATTTGCTCGGCTATGTAATTATAGTGCTGGTTTTATTATGAATATCGAAAGTCCAAATTATCACCAAACTTTTAGTTTAGGTACTGTGTATCGTTTTGCTCTAGTATTAAATGTCGATATTAAAGAATTTTTTGCGGAAAATGACGCCAAAGAAAAAGCAACTGTTTAGTTGCTCATTTGCTTTCTACGATTAATTTTAAGGCTGTTTTTTGTTCACCATTAATCATAATATCATTGAAGGCTGGGATAACTACTAAATTATCTCCCGTAGGGGCAACAAAACCTCGACAAATGGCAATGGCCTTAATAGCTTGATTCAAAGAACCAGCACCAACTGTTTGGATTTCCACACTACCATTTTCACGATAAATATTTGCTATGGCACCCGCGACCTTACTTGGATTAGATTTTGATGAAACTTTTAAAATTTCCATTTTATTACCCTCTTTCAAATAAATTATATGAGGATAATTATAAATTATACTTCTCTTAACGTTTTTTAACTAAATATATTGTAAGCGGATCAAATAATTCTAACATACCATGGATTAAAAAGAAAAATCCTAAAACTAATATTTGCACATCAGCTTCATAATATAAATTAATTGTTGCTAGTAAGCCAGTTAAAATAAATAAAACTAAAGTTATAATTTTTAAAATCCAAATGGAATTTTTGCGGTCATTATAATAATCTGCTTTTTTCATCTTAATTAATGACATCATAATAATCCAAACAAATAATGTTAAAGCTAAATACCAAGGAACTTTATCAATATTTAAACGCCAAGCAATAATTATCGTAATTACTGAGGCAATAGTTGTAAATAATCCTTCATAATCTTTAGCTTCCTTAGTTAATAAAAATTGAATTAAATTAAGTAAGCCATAAACACCAAGCACAACCATAAAGATTGGTTTAACACTCACAAAATGGAATAATGGAAATATTAATAAAACGCCTCCACAAATAATTAAAAAAATAGCAATAACTAAATCGACTATTTGTTTTTTCTTCATAAGTTACCTCCTAGGTATATATTAACATATTTTTAAGTAAATAAAAAGTATTCGTGATGAATACCTCTTATAAAAATTCAATTAATCGAAAATTAGCATTTAGTTTTTCTACTAAAGAATCCTTTTCGTATTTTTCTAACATTTCTTTAAAATTATGATGATCCATAAAGAATAAATCGGGGAAGTTTATAAATATTTGAACATAAGTCGAAATACCTAAATCTTTTAAATAATTTAAATTAGATTCTACTAAAGGTTGGCATTTTTTGATAGAATTCATTATTTTTTTAGGAGTATTATCAATTAATTCATCAATATCTTCTTTGGTAAAATCATACTTTTCCAAAAATTTCATTAAGCAACCTTCCTTTCTTGGCTAGCTTCATCATCTAATTGTAATACTCGACCTTTATCTTGTTCTAATACTCTATCTATTTCTGTTGTTAATATTTCTAAATTAGCTACTTGGAAGATATCTGTAAAAGCAGCCATTAAAACTTCTTTTTCACTTAATTGTGTCGCATCAATTTTATCAATCGCCGCCATTAAAGCATTTTTATCAGCCGGATCAGTTAAAGAAAAGATATCTAATAATTTACTAGCGTGGTCTTTAATTTGACTGATTTTAGAATTTGGGGTAGCAGTTTCTTCCATTGTTGGATTATAATCCATAATGTTTACTACATCTTCTGCCACTGGTCTATTTGCCATAGCATCCTTTAATAAAGGTTCAATATTTTTATCAAATTCCGCCTTATCAAAGATAAAGTTAGCGGTTAACCCTGTTTTTTCATCTTTGTAAGGAACCCTGGCCGCATCACATTGCCCCATTCTTTTAATAACACCCGCCATAGAACTTCTACTTAATCTACGAGGTTTCCTACGAATATCATTTTCAAAATCCATTTGTTTAGCTAGATCAATATAATGAGCTAAAGTTCTTGGTTCAATACCATAAATGACAAAATCTCGCCCTGAGGTTGGATAAATATCTACTCCTTCAAGATAACTAAAATTTTCATCATAGACATTTTCATCAGCAAGCGTACCCATAAATTTCCAAGCTTGCGCTTTATTTTTACTGGGCATCTTTTTGGTTGCTATAGCATATCTTTCATTTAATTTCATTTTTTACTTCCTTTCTAATAAGCCATCAAAGGAACTTTTTTAGGATCAAGTCCACTTATTTGTAAAACATTAATTGTATTTTTTAAACCATTTAAATCATATTTTACAAGTACACTAGGCATTAAAGCAATATCTTCCGTATCTTTACCAATTTCTAGTAGTTTATTAACTTTTTCTTCTAGTTCTTTATCATATAATAATTCATAATTATCGATTACAACATCTAATTTTATATGCTTATTATTAAGTATAGCAACATTTTTCTTTAGTAAATCTTCTTCATAATTTTCTAAGATTTTAGTTAAAGCTTTAGATGAGAAAGAATTAATATTCAATCCCGCTTCTGTCATTACTTTTTCTAAAATATCTTTCGCTGAACCAGTATCAGTGCTATCTTCTTCCTCATTAGTTTCCATTTGTGGTGCAATCATATCCATAATAGATGGGTCTTCAATAATATCAACTGCACTTTCATCAATTTCGGAAATTTCTATTTTTGGTACTTCCACTTGAGGGGCTTCTGGTGCTTTTTCAATCTTAATTTCTTCTATTTCCTTTTCTTCTGCTTTTTCTTCAGGAACTATACCCTTAAGACGATTATCATATTCATATAAGGCATCTTCAGGGAACATTAAGATTTTTGCTGCTTCTCTTTTTTCATCTTCGGTGAAATCAAACTTTTCTAAAAGGGTTACAATTTCATCTCTAGTTATATTAATATTACCATTTAAGGCTAAATCAAAGTATTCATTTAATTTATTTTGATTACTTAGGGCTTCATCTTTTCTAATGCCTAATTCTTCAACTTTCGTAATGGCATTATTCATTTCCGTTTCAACATTTTCTAACTTTTCTTTGGCTGTTTTATTTTCACTAACTACTTTATCAATTGTTTCTGGTAATAACTTATTAACTTTTTCATTTAAAGCAGCTGGTTCAAAATCAATTTTTAAAGCATCTAAAACAAACGCAAATTCATCACGATTAATATTACTTAAAACACTAATTAAATGATTACCTTGATCCGCTAAAATAGCTTCTTCATTAGTTAATCTTTCAATTTCTTTTAATAAAATTTCTTTTTCGTTTTTTGTTCTTTCTTGGGTTTCAATAGCGTCTTCTCTTTCTTTATTCATTTGTTTTAAAATCACACTATCTTCACCACGAAGATTATACAACTTGTCTAAAAGATTCTTTACTTCACTTGTTATCATTTTCATTTTCTTCCCGCCCTTTATTATATATAAATTATAGCAAATAGTAAAAAAAATGTAAATAGAAATACTTTAAAATGCTATTTATTTTCAAGTTATGTTAGAATAATAAATTAGGAACCTAAACCAAAATGCCTTTTTTAGAATATATTACCTTAGAAGGAGGAATATGTTTTGAAAAAAAGAATTTTTATTTTACTAGCAATTTTAATAGTTGTTATTTTAACTATTATTGGTATTAACTTATATTCAAAAAAGAATACATCTAACCTTACGAAAGTGCGTCTAGCAGATGCTACCCTTACATCAAGGCTTTTTTAGGCCACAAAAAAACTTGAAACTTAGATTTCTTTAGTAGTTTCTAAAATTTCAAGTATTTTTTTGAAAACTTTTTCTTTATCAGCCGCACTAATACTTATATTTTCCAAGGTTTTAATTAAAAGTTCGGCTTTAAATAATGCTAAGTTGTTTAAAAAGGTATCCTTTTCATCCTCTTTGGGAAAATTAACGATAACAGCCATAAAAACCTTCTTTCTTATTATTTTACTTTCATATTATCTTTGGCTACTGTTAACATTAATTTTATTCTATTTATTTGATTAGTATGACTTACGCCGGGATCATAATCGATAGCTACAATATTGGCATTAGGGTATAATTCTTTTACTTTTTTAATTACACTTTTACCAACAATATGATTAGGTAAACAAGCAAAAGGTTGGACACAAACGATATTGGGGATACCATCTTTTATTAACTCGACCATTTCCGCGGTTAAGAACCAACCTTCACCCGTTTGATTACCAACTGATAAAATGCCTTCAACATTTTTAGCTAAACCATAAATATCAGTAACTGGTCGATATCTCGTATTTTTTAAAACGGCAATTACAGGCTTTTCATAAGTATCTAGAATATCTAAAACGGCTTTATTAACTAAAGCTGGAGTTTTTTTAGTTTTTAATAACTTAGCATTAGCAATATTACCAAAACAACAATATTTAACAAAACCTAATAAATCTGGTAAAAAGACTTCCGCCCCTTCTTCTTCTAATTTCAAAATTAAATCATCATTAGCAAAGTTATGATATTTAACTAATATTTCTCCGACAATACCTACTTTAGGTTTGGCTACTAATTTAATTTTAACATTTTTAAAATCTTCAACCATCATCTTAATATTCTTTTTATATTCCATAATATTACCATTTTTTATGGACTTGCAAACAATACTTAACCATTTATCATATACCTTTTGACTATCACCTTTCTTAATTTCATAAGGTCTCGTAGCATATAAAAGTTTAGCTAGTAAATCACCATAAATAACGGCTTGAACCGCTTTATTAATTAACGATAAATTAATTTTAAAGGCTTGTTCTTTTTCTAAACCTGATAAATTAAAGGAAAGAATCGGTACTTGTTCAAAACCTGCATCTTTTAAGCCTTTACGAAGTAAACCAATATAGTTAGTAGCCCGGCATCCACCTCCTGTTTGGGTAATCATAACCGAGGTATTATTTAAGTCATATTTACCACTTTTTAAGGCTTCAATTAATTGGCCAATAACAATAATTGCCGGATAACAAGCATCGTTATTAACATATTTTAATCCGGTATCAACGGTAGCCTCATTAGTTTTCTTTAAATATACCGCTTTATACCCTTCACTATTTAAAAGACTTTCAAAAATTGGCATATGATTTGCTGACATATTAGGAAATAATATTGTCTTTTGCCGGTCTTCTTTTTTAAAATAATTTTTTTGATACTTGTATGGTTTATAATCTCTACTATCATTTATTCTTTTATGCATGGAAGCAATCAAAGACCTAATTCGAATTTTTATAGCCCCTAGATTATTAATTTCATCTATTTTAATTGTCGTATATAACCGGTTATTTGTTTTTAATATTTCTTCTACTTGGTCGGTTACAATGGCATCTAGACCACAACCAAAAGAATTTAGTTCCACTAATTCTAAATTACTATATTGACTTACGACATCCGCGGCATTATAAATTCTTGAGTGATATGACCATTGATCAACTACTCTTAATTTTGATTTAATACGACTTAAATGACAGATGGAATCTTCAGTTAAAACAGCTAAACCTAAACTATTAATCATTGTATCAATACCGTGATTAACCTCTTTGTCTAAATGGTAAGGTCTACCCGCTAAAACAATGGCTTTTTCATCATGTTCATTAATATACTTGATAAACTCTTCACCTTTTTTTCGAACCTCGGCCTTAAAATTTCGTAGTTCTTGAAATCCTTTACTTAAAGCTCTCTTTACCTCTTCTTTAGTAAAATGATATTCTGCGAATTCATCTAATTCTAAAAATCTTTTTAGTAATTTAGTCTCGTCAATTGGTAAAAAAGGATTAATATATTTAATATTATTGGTTTTTAAATCTTCCATATTAAGTTTTATAACCTCGGAATAACTTTGAACAACCGGACAATTATAGTGATTATCCGAAGAAGCAAATTCATCTTGTTCATATTTAAGACAAGGATAAAATATCGTTTTAATACCCTTATTAATTAGATTTTTAACATGACCATGGGCTAGTTTCGCCGGATAACAAACGGACTCACTAGGAATAGATTCTATCCCTGATTCATATAATACCCTACTTGAGGTATCACTTATAATAACCCGAAAACCTAACTCCGTAAAAACTGTAAACCATAATGGATAATTTTCATACATATTTAAAACTCGCGGAATACCAATTTCTCCCCGCCATGGATTTTCTAAAGGCGTGTAGTCAAATAGCCGATCATATTTCCATTTATACATATTAGGAATTAGACTATTACTACCATTATTGCCACTACCTTTTTCACATCTATTACCAGAGATAAAGACTTTTTTATCAAACATATTGACGGTTAAAGCACAATGATTTTCACAACCTTGACATCTAGTATGACTCGTTTTAACTGTTAAATTATTAATTTGGTCTTTATTTAAAACGGAACTTACAACTTCCTTTTCATCATATTGCTTATAATTATTAAGGGCAATTAAAGCAATACCATATGCTCCCATTAAACCAGCAATATCAGGACGAATTACTTCTTTACCTGTAATTATTTCGAAGGCTCGTAAGACCGCATCATTTAAGAAAGTTCCCCCTTGGACGACAATCTTATTTCCAATACTACTAATATCCCGAATCTTCATAACTTTCGTAATTGCATTTTTAATAACGGAATAAGCCAGTCCCGCGAAAATGTCTTCTAAGGGTTTACCTTCTTTTTGCATTTGTTTTATTTTAGAGTTCATAAATACTGTACATCTAGAACCTAAATCTAAAGGGTGTTTGGAAGCAACAGCCAAAGCTACAAAATCGGCAACATCCATATTAAGGGATTTAGCTAGAGTTTCAATAAATGAACCACAACCTGAAGAACAAGCCTCATTAAGCATAATACTATTGACCGAATTATCTCTAATTCGAATATATTTCATATCTTGGCCACCAATATCAATAATGCTTTCAACTCCATTTAAAAAGTAATTGGCCGCTTCAAAATGTGCAATAGTTTCCACCTCAGATATATCTAAATTAAATGCCGTTTTAATTAGCATTTCCCCATAACCAGTCGAACCCGCATTTCTAATTATTACTTTAGATGGTAACAAATCATATAATTTATTTAGCATTTCTTTAACTGTTTCGTAGGGCGTCCCTTTATTACTTTGATAATCTTCATATAATAACGAACCTTGGTCACTAATTAAAACAATTTTAGCCGTTGTTGAACCCGCATCTATTCCTAAAAAAGCATTACCTTGATAACTTTTTAAATCGCATCGAGCCACTTTATATTTATTATGTCTAGCCACAAATTTTTGGTAATCATTAGCATTCTTAAATAAAGGAACTAAACTGGTCGTTTCCTCTTCATTAAAGTTTTTAATTTTCTTTAATAACTCATTTATTTCGGAATTAGTATAATATTTTCTTTTAACATTATCGAGGATAGCTCCCATGCACACGAATAGATTAGCGTTCGCTGGTGATATAACTTCATCCGGTTTTAAATCAAGAGTTTTTACAAACCGGGCCTTTAACATACTTAAATAATTTAAAGGGCCACCTAAAAAGATAACTTTACCTCGAATCGGTTTTCCACAAGCAAGACCACTTATAGTTTGATTAACTACCGCTTGCATAATAGATAAAGCTATATCTTCTTTTTTAACTCCTTCATTTAATAAAGGTTGCACATCCGTTTTGGCAAAAACACCACATCTTGAGGCAATAGGATAAATTACTTTACCCTTACTTGCTAAATCATTTAAACCCTTCGTCGTAATATTTAATAAAATAGCCATTTGGTCTAAGAAAGCCCCTGTACCTCCCGCACAAGAACCATTCATGCGTTCTTCTATTGTTTGATCAAAATAAATAATTTTAGCATCTTCGCCACCTAATTCAATAGCAACATTAACATCTGGATTATAATTTAAAATAGCATTTTTACAAGCAATTACCTCTTGAATAAAAGGCACCTTGAGATATTTGGCTAAAGATATGGCTCCACTCCCTGTGAAAACTAAGGAGTACTTTGCTTCGCCAACTTTTTTTAAGCCCCGTTTAAAGACATCAATAATTGTTTTTTTCGTATTAGCTAAGTGTCTTTTATAAGCCTTATATATAATATTATTTTTATGGTCCATTATAACCAATTTAACAGTTGTTGAACCTATATCAATTCCAATTTTATAATACTTCTTCATTTTACATCCAACAAATATTATAACACTTGTAGTATGGAAAAACCAATTAAATAATACAATTAAGTATATGGATAAATATTATGCGATATATAGTCGAAAATCGAAATTCACGGGGATTGGCGAAAGTATTGAAAACCAAATTACTTTATGTAAAAATCATTTAATTAATAAATATGGTGAGAAAATAAAAGACCAAATAATAATTTATGAAGATGAAGGTTATACTGGTTATAATACTAAAAGGCCCAAGTTTCAACAAATGATGCAAGATATTAGAGATAAAAAAATAAAGGCGGTAATTGTTTATAGATTAGATAGAATTAGTCGTAATGTTTCAAACTTTTGTAATTTAAAAGATGAACTGGCCAAATACGAGGTTGACTTTATTTCAGTAACGGAAAACTTTGATACCTCAACACCTATGGGAATGGCTATGTTAATGATTACATCCGTTTTTGCCCAATTAGAAAGGGATACCATCGCCGAAAGAATAAAAGATAATATGTATGAACTGGCCAAAACTGGAAGATGGCTCGGGGGCACTACTCCTTTAGGTTTTAAATCTTTAAAAGAAGAAAATATCGATATTGATGGTAAAAAAAGAAGCCTTTATAAACTAGAACCTATTCCTGAAGAAGTAAAAACAATAAAATTAATTTGGGAAAAAATGCTGGAACTAAAAGGTTTAAATAAATTAGAAAGTTATCTTTTACAACAAGGTATTAAAACCCGAACTAATCATAATTTTACTCGTTTTGCTTTAGTTACTATTTTAAAAAATCCGGTTTATGTTAAAGCCGATGCTAATATTAAAAATTTTTTTAAAAATTTGGGTGCCACCGTCTATGGCGATGATGCAAGTTTGGATAACAAACACGGACTTATTGCCTATAATAAAAGGTTAGAGACGCCCGGCAAGGCAAAAGTTAAAAAAGAAATTCCCGAATGGATTATCGCGGTAGGAAAACACCCTGGGATTATTTCAAGTTCCCAGTTTATAAAGGTTTGGGAGATACTAGCTAATAATCAAAATAAAAGAATGCGAATGCCACCCCAAAATACCTCTATTCTTTCAGGTCTTATTAAATGTCATTACTGCGGTAGTTATATGCGACCTAAACTACTAAATACTTATACGGGAGATATTAGAAACTTTAGTTATCTTTGTGAATTAAAAGATAAAAGTCGAAAAAAACTTTGTAAATGTCCTAATCTAAATGGTATTAAAACAGACCAATTAATCATGTTAAAAATAAAAGAATTTACTATTTCACCAACTAAAGTTACTCCTATTTTAAAGAAAAAAATCCATGAAAAAAGAATGAAAGATTATTCTAAAGAACCGCATTATAATTTAACAGAAACTGAAATTACAACCCTTGCTCAAAAAGTAATTTCTAATTACTTAACTACTTTTAATCACTTAGATGTTGTAAATAAAAGAACTCTCCTAAAATTATTAATAAGTTCGGTTGAATCTGATGGGAAAAACCTTTATCTAAACTTGGTGGGTAGTTTAAGTGGTTTAAAAAAGCCGTGAAGTGCTGGTAGCAGAAGTTACCCATAGTCCTTTTTATGCGCCCTTATATGTAGCCCTAGAAAAAGGATATTTTAAGGATGCGGGGTTAGATATTGAACTTATTTTAACACCCGGAGCGGACAAGGTAAGTGCCGCCGTTTTATCCAATGATGTGGAATTAGGGTTCGCCGGAGCTGAATCAGCTATTTATGTTTACAATCAAAAGGAAGCGGATTACTTACAAATATTCGCTGGCTTAACTAAAAGAGATGGCCAATTTATAGTGGCTCGTGACAATATTACCGACTTTAAATTAGAAGATTTATATGGTAAAGAAATCTTAGTTGGTCGCGAAACCGGAATGCCGGCCTTAAACTTTTTAAATGCCTTAAAAAATTCCCATATTGATCTTGAAAAAATAAATGCTAACTTTGCTGTTGAGTTTGCCGCCCTATCTGGTTCTTTTATAGGTGGAACCGGAGACTTTGTTAACCTTTTTGAACCTAATGCTACCGCTTTAGAAAAAGAAGGTTATGGTTATGTAGTGGCATCAGTTGGTGAACTTTCGGGAGCTGTACCATATACAACTTTCTATGCCCGCAAGAGTTATATTAGTAATCACGAAGATATTATTAAAAAGTTTACGGAAGCCTTAGCTAAAGCCATAACTTATACTTTAACAACTGATGAAAAAACTGTCGCTCAAGATATTATCAATCAATTCCCTGATACTGATGTTTCTGATTTAGCTAACATGATTAAAAGATACCGTGAACATGATACTTGGTTACAAAATCCTTATGTTGCCGAAGACCTTTTTACGAACTTAGAAGACTTTTTAATTGATTTTGATTTAATAGATGCTTATGTTCCCTACACCTCTTTAGTTAATAATTTTTATCATGACTAAATGTTTATTAGAAATTAATCATTTAAGTAAAAACTATCACACTTTAAATGGGGAAATAATGGCAATTTCGGATTTAAGTTTAAAGGTTAATGAAGAAGAATTTGTTGCAATTGTTGGTTCCAGTGGTTGTGGTAAATCAACCCTTTTAAATATTTTAGCTAATTTGGATTCTTGCAGTTCAGGCGAAATAAAATATCATAAAAATAATTTAAAAATTGGGTATATGTTACAAGAAGATGCCCTATTTCCTTGGTTAACAATTTTAGATAATGCGCTTTTGGGTTTAAAAATTGCCCATGAAGATACGTCCGAAAATATTGCATATGTCAAAAAATTACTTACTACTTATGGCCTAAAAGATTTCATAAATAAATACCCCCATGAATTATCTGGGGGTATGAAACAAAGAGTTGCTTTAATCCGAACACTAGCAATAAAGCCTGATATTTTATTATTAGATGAACCATTCTCGGCCCTAGATTATCAATCTCGTCTTGCAGTTAGTAATGATGTTTACCAAATCATAAAAAAAGAACATAAAACAGTTATTATGATTACACATGATATCGCGGAGGCTATCTCGCTTGCTTCCCGAGTTATCGTTTTATCTAAAAGACCTGCCCAAATAAAAAATATCTATGATATTAATTTAGATAATCCTAGTAACCCTATTAATAATCGTCAAGATGCCAAGTTTTCCTATTATTATGAAAAAATATGGAAGGATTTAGATATCAATGTCATCTGAACAAAAAAAATATCTTCGTAAAATTAAAGTTCAAAAATTTAAAATTATCAGTATTCAAATATTAATTGTGGTGCTATTTTTTATAATTTGGGAACTAAGTGCTAAATATGGCTTAATTAATAGTTTTGTTTTTTCGCAACCAAGTAAAATAATTACTACTATTCTTAATTTAATTGCTACACATAATCTTTTTAATCATATTTTTACCACCCTCTATGAAATAATAATTGCTTTTTCTTTAGGTATAGTTTTAGGTTTTATTATTGCCATTATTCTTTATGAATTTCCAACTTTAGAAAAAATAGTTGATCCTTTTTTAACAATGTTAAATTCTTTACCTAAAGTTGCTTTAGGTCCACTTATCATTATCCTCGCAGGTGCTAATATTAAAAGTGTCATTATTATGGCCTTACTTATTAATTTAATTGTAAGTATTATTACGATTTATAATGGTTTTACAACTATCGATTATCATAAAATAAAATTACTTAAATCTTTTAAAGCTACAAAAAAGCAAATACTAACTAATCTCATTATTCCAGCATCTTATAGTACTATTATTTCTAGTTTAAAACTCAATATTTCCATGAGTCAAATTGGAGTTATTATGGGAGAATTCTTAGTTAGTAAAGAAGGTTTAGGATATCTTATTATTTATGGGACTCAAGTATTTAATTTATCATTAGTTATGAGTGGAATTCTGATATTAATTATTATTTCATTTATATTATATAAATTAGTAGTTGCTCTAGAACATATGCTTTTAAAAAATAGATTCTAAGAATAAAAATAATTCTTAGAATTTTTATTTACTTATCATTTTCATCTAAATATTGGTAGTTAAGATTGTTTTGATTACTAATTATTGATTTGCCTAAATTTTTTTCGATAACACCTTTAGCTACCTTTGCGGCATGCCCATCCATTTTAGCAATCTTTTTGTTTTGTTCTAAACCATATGGTTTATGTTCTTTAGCCAGTACTCTTGTTGCGGTTTCTCCTAAATCTGTTAAAAGAATTTCTACATCCGTCATGTTATCTCTTAAAGATTCTTTACGAAGTCCTTTAAATGCTTTGTAGTCACCAGCATTCATCCCCGACCATTCTTTATATATTTCATTAGTTAGAATGGCATATTCTTTATTTTCAAATATTCCTCCATCCTTCCAGACATTCGTTAAATCTTTTCTATTTACAATCCCATTTAGTCTATCTTTAATCCATTTATTGCTATAACCTCGTCTTCTGTAATAATCAACAGCTCTATCAATAGCAATTTCAGAATCAAATACTTCGTCAACTCTCTCACTACCCAAATTAGCAAGCCATAATTTAAATGGTTCTCTCTTTAGACCCAAATGACACGTTTTGAGTCTTAACATCTTGAGTTGTTAGAGTAAATTTAAATTCTGAACCAGTTTTTAATATAAATCTAATTATATTAGGATTTTTTTCTCCATCTTCTAAAACTTCCCCAACTACAATTTTCTCTACAAAATTTTCAAAAGTGTTAGTCTGAAAAGAAAAATGAAATTTATTTTATAAAAATAATAAAAAAGGGCAGACTTCCCCTTACCCCAAAGAAAGT
>CANQXV010000011.1 GCA_947627895.1 uncultured Bacilli bacterium | reverse complement strand
CTACATTTACATTAATAACATCAGATTTTCATATAAGAAGATGTATGGCAATGGTTCAAAAATTATTAAATGAAGAAGTTTTGCTATTTGGAAACGGTGCAAAAGATCATATTACAGATATAGATTCATGGTATACAAACTTATATGGTCGTAGAATCATATTACAAGAAGCTTTTTTATTATGCTACTATGCTAAAAAAGGAATTGCTAAAAATTTAGAACTAACTTTAAAAAAATAAAATGTAAAAATAATATAATTAAAAAAGACGTCACTAATAAAATTCATAATATGCATTTTTACTTTCAAATATGTTTCTAGATTTTGTTTAATACCTTTTCATATTTATATTACATTTCTTAAAATTTCAGTTACCCTACTCATATCTTTTTCGGATGACATTATAGTTATTAATAAATTTTTAGCTTTATTTACAATAATATATTGTCCATTTGATCCATCTCTAAAAATATACCCATCTCTTGAAATAAAAGTATAATAACCTATACCTATTTTAGGTAAAACTCTTTCGACTTTATATGCTGATGGTGTTTTTAATTGCATTGATGACATTTCTTTTACCCATTTTTCCGGCACAATTTGTTCTCCATTATAATTTCCCCCATTTAACAAAAGTTGTCCAATTTTATGAAAATCAGAATGTTTTAAATATAAACCCGTAGCTGCGGGACAATATTTTCCATAATTATCCCATTTAAATTCTTTAATACTTAGGTTTTTAAAAATTTTATCATTTATAAAATCTTTCAAATTAATTCCAAATGTTTCTTGAAAAAATACGGATAAAATAAAAGGCTCAACATTGTTGTAAGCAAATCTTGTCCCAACATCAAATGGAATATCATAATTTAAGGCATAATTTAATAGTTCATTTTTATCAATATCTTTTATAAATTTTTCGGACATCATTTGACTTTCATAACCGGTGGTATGGGTTAACAAATTTTTTATTGTCCATTTTTTAATTTTTGCTAAATTATTTTCGTTTTTAATATTTGTTAATTTTTTTATTGAAGGATATATTTTAGTATTTAATGTAATAGGACTACCATCAACCAACATTTTATCTTCTATTGCTATACCAATTGCCATTGCTACTAATAATTTTGCGCAACTTCTTAATTCATGAAGATTCTCATTCGTATAAACTATTTTCTCTAAATTATTATTTTGCTCAATAAAGATACTATCAATACTTAAACTTCCAACTTTCTCTTTAATAACATTTACATTTTCTTTTATTTTGGATATATCAATCATATTTTCCTCCAAATGATTCAATTAATAAAATTATACTATATTAAAGTAAAACTTTCTATTCCTATTAAATAAAGCTTAAATATTAAATTTCATGTAAAAAGATAAATAAGTTTGATAAAGAAAAATATACTTTATTGCAAAAGATAGTTAAAATAACTTAAAATATGGTAAAATTAGATTAGTTAAAACATTTGGGAGGATTTATGAATAAAATAATTGTTACAAATTTAAAAAATGAAAAAGATTTAGAAATTCTTGCCGAACAATACGCTGAATATTATTGTAACTCTATTTTAGAAGAAAAATGGTCAAAAGAAACCGCTACTAAATTATTTATGTATTTTTATAAACAAACTCCAGATTTAATGTTTGTTGCTTATGATAATGACAAACCTATAGGTATTATTATGACCGTTTTAAAACCTTGGTGGGATGGGATGCACTTAGAAGATGGTGAAATTTTTGTTTGCAAAGACTATCAAAAAAAGGGCATAGCCAAAATGTTATTTAAAACTTTATTTCAATACGCAATAGATAAATATGACGCTACTACATTAGAAGCACATACATATGAAAATAAGAATGGATTTCCATATAGCTGGTATAAAAGATTAGGATTTGAAACTATAAATGATTGGAAAATAATAAGCGGAAATATTAAAGAGATTATAAAAAAAATTTAATAATGGAGGAATGAAAGATGAATGAAACATTTAAATTTTTAAAAGAAAATACAAAGGTAAATTTTGTATCTACTATTAATGGAGATAAACCAAGCTGTAGACCTTTTGGAGACCCAATTATGGTTGATAATAAAATTTATGTACTTACAAGTAAGCATAAAAATGTATCAAAACAAATAGCCCAAAATAACCATGTGTGTATTGTTGCTTATGACAATACAAATTGGATTAGAATCAATTGTGAACTTATTGATGATAGTGAAAATACCAAAGTAAAACAAGCAGTTATAGACGAATTTGATTGGGCAATTGACGCTGGTTATACTCTTGATAATCCAGATTTTCAAGTTTTATATATGGCAAATGCCGATGCTACTATTTATAATGAAGACGGAGAAATTTTAAAAAAATATAGTTTCTAATAAGAATTATATTCGATAAATGAGGTGTATTAAATGACAAAGTATACTTGGTTAAAAAAAGAATTACCTACAAATATTGACATTAGACAAGTCTATGGTATTGTTTTTTCAGATACTGGTAATATTATTTTACGAATTGATGATAACAAATACAAACTAACAGGTGGTAAACCTGAATCATTCGATTCTAATTTAAAAGATACTTTAAAAAGAGAATACCTTGAAGAATTAAATATTGAAATTAAAGATATTTATTACTTAGGATATTTATTAGTTGAAGAAGATTCAAAAGAAAAATATGCCCAAGTTAGAATGATTGCCAAAATTAAAAATATTGGTGAAATTAGGCCCGACAAAGACAACGGAAAAACATATAAAAGATTTATGTCCAATGTAAAAAATGTAAAGCGTTATCTAAATTATCCTGATTTAGCAGGAAATGAGTTAATTGATGATGCTATTATAATGGCAAAAGAAAAATATAACCTAAACTTTAGTGATGACGAGTATTTTATATAACTTTATTATTGTATAAAAAAATTATTAAAGTAAGTCAATATCTACATTTATCAATATATTTATCTTGCTTTCTTCAATACGAAAATCTAAATTAAATACTTTTTCATCTTTTCTAGTAATAAAACAATTGTAATTTTCAATTATTGGAGTATCCCATTCTTTTTCATTTTCATTGTAAAACATAATATTTATAAAATCTTTTACATTTGTTTTTTTATTAATTTTTGTATCTAAAAACATTTCTTTAGAAAAAGTAAACTCTAAGCCAATTATTTTAATAATATTATCGATATGGAATGTGATATAAGGAGCTATACCAAATCTTTTTTTACCGCCATCAGAAGTATTAAACTCTCCCCATGTAACTTTAATATCATAATTATCATATTGCTTATTATTTATTTTAATCATGAATATATTTCACATCCTTTAAAAATTCCTATTTTAATTTTTTACTTATTTTTTCATTAAGAGCATAATTTGAAACCGCTCTAAAGTTTTCATCATAAGGATACGCTTGTTGACCATATTGAAGCCACATACTTGACCAAGAAGCTCTTGTTCTAAGTAATTCTTGAACTCTGGCATTTTCTTTAGGATCATTATTTTCTTGTTTATTTAAATCAACACAACCTTCTTCATCATATAATTTGCATTGCAAATCACATTCTAATTTATCACATTGGTAAGCAAACATTGCCTCTTTGGTCTTAAGAGCATCAAATTCTAAAAATAACGCTTCGATTCGTTTGCCATCTAATAAGTCACTTAATATTTTATGTACCGCTTCATGTTCAATTTTTTCTTTTTCTTCTTTTGATATTTGAAAATGAGTTAAATCACCAATAATAGTTTCCCCTAGTTCATGAATAGCTAGCATATATATGACTTTCATGATATCTACATCATATTGGTACTCTGATTTCATAGCAATAGCTAACATTTGAACTCCAAAAATATGTTCTGCGATGCTTTCAATTCTTTCTCTTTGAACATTCCAATTTTTCCAACCTGTTCTTATAATATCTTTTAATCTATTACATAGTACATAATAATTAATAACATTTCGTTCTTTGGACATATAATCCCTTCTTTCTAATTATGGTAGTATGCAATTAGTAACCAAAACTCTAAGTTGAATAGATTTATCAGTGGCTATTTCACCAATTACTTTAGCTTTACCACAGTTTACTGTTTCTCCAACAACCAATATAACTTTTTTTACCATTCTTTCCTTTAATTTCAATATATTCAATCCATGGTGCTTGCTCAATTGTTTTCATTATTTACCTCGGAGCTTATTACTTTCCACAATAAACTTCAATATTTTGGGTTTCACCATATTTATTTTTAATAGTCATTGTATAAGTACCCATTGAAACTTCAAAACTTAATCCATTGTAACACTCATGATCTTTACCATTCAAGGTACATATTAAATCATTGTTATTATAATCGGCTTCGGGTGAATCATCATTATTGCTTAAAACCATTTCACAATACCCATTTGGAGCTAAATCATATCGCCATATTTTATAATTTAGAGGTGCTGACACAAAATTTAGACATTTATTATAAGTTTTCGTATTTTGATAAACATCGGTTAAAGTAATATCAGCACAATTTTTACCAACATGATCATAAGTTAATTCAATATTATCTTTAGGCCTATATTTTTTATTATTAATCATTATATTAAAATCATTAAAATCATAAGTATTTAATTTTACACCGTAAATATTAGACCGAACATGAGTTAATTCAACTCCTACTTTATCTAGTGCCTCTTTAGATTTTTGAGCTAATTCCTCTTTGGTTACTATATCATCTTTAGTTTCGGTATTATCATCTGAATTATTTACAGTATTATCAACTTCTTTTTCGTTATCATCTATGTCTATATTAGAATCAGTATTTACATCTTCGTTATTAGTCGCATTTTCATCACTTAAAGTATTATCATTATTTTCGCTAAAATTACCATCTTTTAAAATACATTGAATATTACCAAATTCAAAAACTTCAGTTTTTATTCCCGCCTTTGGTCCAAATATAATTGGCATAACTTGATTACCAATATATATCGCATCATCGGTTGCTCGATATGTTCCTTCCATTGTTTCTTCATCTTCATATTTAGCCGATGTAATACTCATTTTTAATTTTGAATAAACTAATTTATAATTTCCATTTTCATAAAAAGCAAATAATATTCTTTCTTTAGAATCATTTGAGTAACAAGCATAATAATATTTATCGTCAAAATGCATCATTCTAGTATCAATTATTGTCAGCTCTTCATCAGAACTGTTTTCTTCCAAATCATCCTGTTTTTCACTTATTTTATTATTTATGGAATATCTATTATCTACATTTG
Organism: uncultured Bacilli bacterium; assembly: GCA_947627895.1. Taxonomy (GTDB): domain Bacteria; phylum Bacillota_I; class Bacilli_A; order RF39; family UBA660; genus Onthocola_B. Next base: position 19,384 of record CANQXV010000011.1, on the reverse strand, counting down.
GAGTACCATTACAGCTATAAATTGTATTTTCAAAACCAGGGATACAAGTATAAAAATGTTTTAATTCTTCATTATTTATAATTTCAAATTTCATTTCAATTTCCAGACTTGAATTACCTATTTTTTTAGTTTCATTTAAAGTTATTATCTTTTTATCTATCTTATATGTACAAGTATCAGCATTTATACTTCTTTCACAAGTTCCATCATTTTTAAAATTAACCCAAACTGTTCCGTCATCATTTACATATTTTATGCCATATTTTATAAATTTTTTATTTAATATAAGAAACAAAATAAGACAACTTATAATTATAACTACTACGCCCAGAATAATTAATATCTTATTTTTCTTTTTTAAAATACTTCTCTTTTCCATACTCCTTTATAACGACTAACTTACAATTATTGTAGCATAAAATTACTATTTTAATTTTCTTTATTTAGTTTTTTTATTAATTTTTCATGAATAGGTCTAATAAAATCACACATTTTAGGATTGGTTGCCTCAGCAAAAGAGACCCATTTGACGCCTTTAGATTCACACTTACGATAAGTTAATGGTGTGTTTTCATCAGCTTCCATAATAAAAACTACATCAAAATGCAAATGAGCTGATACATATTTACCATGTTTAATATGACCTTTAATTGGTAGGACTTGGATAGCAAAAATATTTTTGATCTAAGGCTTTAGCTTTTAAACCTGTTTCTTCTTCTACTTCCCGGATAGCTACTTGGAAAAGATTTTTCTCGCCATCGGCATGTCCTCCCGGATAAATCCAACCATTAAAAATTAAACGCTCTACTACCACCATTTTAGTTCTTTCTTTATTAACCACAAAAGCTGAAGCTGAAAAATGGCCTAAAGAGTTATCACGAGTTAAAACATCATCATAATTATCTAAAAATTTTAAAAATTGTTCTTTATCTTTTTCTTCTTGTTCATCAAAGGGAATATAATCCGTAATTTTTTCTTTTAAATTCATAATTTACCTCTACATAAAGTTTTATAACTCATTATTAATCATTATCCATTTAATATCTTCAATAGCCTTAGTAATATTAAATCTCCCATTACCAATAGGATAATATACTGCATAACATTTATATATTTTGCCATCAATTCTTTTGGTAAATAACTTTCTTCTTACTTTGGAAACTGAAATTTTTTCATTTAAAACAATAGAACTTACTTGATTACCAAATAAAATAATTACTTTAGGTTTTATTATTGCAATCTCTTTTTCTAATAGATGCAAATATTTTTTATAGATGGCATCAGGCAACCCTCTGGCATCCACTTGGGTACATTTACCTAAATTGGTAATAAAATATTTATGATTTATAACATCTTCATAAACTTCTTCAGCAAATTCTTCCGTCCATTCCGAACCCTTAATTGTTTTAATCTTTTGATATATTTTTTCATCTAATAAATTTAAACTCCAAAATAAATCCCAAATATTTTTAGTTCCTATCCAAGGTGATTTTATTCCGTGCCAACTTTTAGAAGAAGCAATATTACGACCCGTAGGATTCATAAAAACAAAACAAAAATTGGGATGATTAGCGCAACCGCCATTATAAATAGAATCTAATTCTTTAGCTCCATATTTTAATTGTAATTTATCGTATTCTTCTTTTAAATCTATTAGTTGCATTCATACCACCAAAATAATTGTATCATAAGAATTTAAAAAAAGTTTATTTTATTAATTCTCGTTTTAAGCAATAAGGCACTACTTCATTTTTAAGTGTATTAGATAAAATATCTTGGTTATCTGAAGAATCAAACCATTTAAATGCTGCAATTTCTTCAGAAGTACTTAGATTTCCTTGTAATTCTCCCTTATATTCAAAAACATAAAAATGAATAGGTGTTTTTCCATCACTGGTTGCAATTTCATCAAATTCCATCACTAACTCAAATAAACTTTCATCAAAGATAGCGCCACTACCTAATTCTTCTTTTGCTTCTCTAATAGCCGCCTCTAAAGGGGTTTCTCCATCCTCAACTCGGCCACCAATCATTTGATAAGTTGGTCGTTTCCGTGGTTTATCAATTAATAATTTTTTATCTTTAAAAAACATTGTTCCTACTACATCCATAATAATATCTCCTTTCAATCTAAATTATAGCACATTTTTATTTCCTTTTTAATTCTCTAGTTAATGCCTTAGCTTTAGTTAGTGTTTCTTGAGGTTTTATACTTTGCATTTCTTCAAAGACAGATCTAAAAATTGAATTAGGGTCTTCCAATAAATCTTTTATTTGCCACTTAATATTTTGAGGTAAAGCCTCGATTATATCTTTTCTATTTAAACTTTGATTTTGGACATATTTAATATCATCATACCGATTTAAGGTTGCAAAAAAAGCAATATTGTGTAAAAAAGCCCGGGGAAAAATATCACCTAAATCACCTACTTTTTTAGATAAAGCCTTTTTACATAAGTAATTAATCTTTTTGAAAATAGCATTTCGTTTTTCTTTGGTACACGGTTGAAATAATAATTGTAAAACTAAATTAACTAAATCGCCTTCGATAGTTAAAAAGTTTGTAGTAAAATGCGGAAAATGGTATTCATCAGGTAAAGAGTCGAAATACTTAGGTAAATTTTTTTCCACTAAACTTTGACCTTTTGAAGAAATAAAATCACTTTTTTGATAAGAATCTAAAAAAACAACATTGACATCCAAATAACTTTTATTAAGAGCAAAACTAGGGTTACTATATAAAATCTCTAATGTGCGTAAAGATATATATCTTTTCATAAAACTTAAATTTATCCCTTCAATTTGGGATAAAGTTTGGAAAGATGTATCCACCATTTCTTTTAAAGCTACACTATTTTTATGCTTACTTACTCCTTCATCATAAATATATACAATGTCTAAGTCCGACATTTTCGATAAATAACTATATTTTTTAAGTAATCCATACGAGCCTTGAACATAGTATTGGTCTTGATAATTATTGAAGGTCTCGAGAAGAGTCGCATAAATATAATCGCTAATGTATAGCATAGGATTTATTTGATGCTTTTCTTTTAATATGGTTACAACATCTCTAAAATGAGGTGAATTAATAAATAAAGGTTTAGAAGATGGAACATAAGGTTTAGTTCGCCCAATTTTAATTGGTTTATATTGAAGTTACTCACAAGTGGCATTATGGTATTTACTAGAAAAAGTGCTATCAGCAATATGAATATGGCCATGATAGTTTTGTGCATCCATACAATTTAAAAATTCATTAACAATTAAATTAAATTGCATATCTGCTCTTTCTTGGGTTACCAAAGGTTCATGAGATAAATAAATATTACCAATCTTTATTGGATTTACAAAAACACCTTCAAAACCTAAAGTAAAATAGTGTTTTATTAAATCATTAGAATCATGATTACCTAAAATTAAATACTTATGACCGCGCATTTTATCTAATATATCTTTGATAAAAACATTTTTAAAACAAAAGTCACCTAAAAAAATAACAATATCATTATCCGAAATTGTTGCATTATGAGTCCTTATAATATATTCATTCATTTCTTCAACACTAGAAAAATTAAAACGCGTATAATTGATAATATTACTATGAAAAAAATGTTGATCCCCAATGCAATAAATGTTGGTATCATGGTATTTCTGACATAAAAGATTATAAATATCTTGGCATAATGAGTCCACCCTAAAACCCCCTTCAAAAAATTTTCTTTTTATTCTAGCAAATGAAGACCTCATCGTCAAGTACAACAAAAAAATATCTATTTTTATAGATACTTTTTTAACTCTTCAACACTTTTTTCTTGTTGGTCCACATATTTAGCAATTAAATCATGTACATCTTGCTCTATTTTTTTATTATTTAAAACCTTTTGACCTTCAATAATTCCCATATTAACACCTTGTAATAATAATTCGGCAATTTTAGAGTTACTATTGTCCGTCATGGTTTTCATTTCGATTCCTGACCAAGTCATGGCTTTATTCATCATACTTGTTTCATGTAATTCGTCATCATCATATTTAGGATACAATTCTTCAATTTCTAAGGCTAAAGCCTCATAATCGGCATACATTTTTCGTAAATATTTTTCTAAAGCATGGTCCTCCACTTTTTCTAAAACAAAATGGATAGCATCCATACCCATACAACAACCTTTATGAATTTCATCTAAAGCATTTATATTTTCTTTCATCTTTATCCCTCACTTATTATTAATATGGTTAAATATGCAAAGAATATAACTAGATTAAGTTAACAAAATTTACCATTTTTAACCATGAAATACCAACATAAAAATAGACATTTTATTTATCCTAAATAATGAAAGGAGGATACAAATGGCCAAAAGATTCTTAGCTTATCTTTTACTTTTAGTTATGTTTATACCAATGGTTAATGTTAATGCTGAATCCATGACAGTAAATGATGAAACCGAATTAAAAAGTGCTATTAGTAATGAAGAAATTGATACCATTATTTTAGGTTCTAATATTGAAACTACAAGTAAAATTAATATTACTAGACCTATTTATTTAGATGGTAACAATCACTCTATTACTTATGTTGGTACTTTTGGTGCTGAAGGTAGTAGAGATAACACCGTTTGGGGTGGAATTTATGTATTACAAGTTTATAAAACAATGGCAACCATCAAAGATATTAAACTTACAGGTGGTAATGCTGCCCTTCTAATTAATGGTGGAAATGTAACTTTTGAGGGCACAATTGATGTCTCTGGTAATGGCTTTGGGGGTATCGAAATTGGTCAAGGTCAAGGAGTTACCGAAACCGGCAAACTTGCTTTAAAAGATAACGCCGAAGTTGTTAATAAAACCGAAAAAGAAAATGCTCCAACCCTTTGGGTACCAGAAGATACGGAAAAAGCCGTTTTAGAAATTAATGGTGAAAGTAAAACTATCACCGCGGGTGAAGAATTACAAATTAAAGAAATAGAAGAATTATTCGATATTGCTAACCCTTCTACTGGTGATGAACTTAACTTAAATTTAATTACGGCATCATTAAGTTTTCTAGGAATTGTGGCAACATGTGCTTACTTAAAGCAACCAAAAAAGGAATTCTAACTATCTAGAATTTCTTTTTTTATGAGTTTACCATGAACAACAATTCGATTACCAGCATTGTCTAAACAAGTAGATAAAGTTATAATTTTATCATCACTATTAACCAGCGTTGAAAATTTAATTTGACTGCGATCAACCAAAGTTTTTAAAAATTCACTATATTCGTCTTTATTTAAAAAGGATGTTTTAAGATAATAACTTTCTTGATAAATAACATAAACACTAAATATTTGCCATAAATAATTGTTTTTTAAAGTTTGTAATTTTATTACATTATGACTACTATCTTTATACCAATCTTCTTTAAGAAGATAATCAAGAGTCCCAAACATACTCCCGTCTTTTCGCTTATGACCATAGATAATGGTGTTAGCCTTTAAATCATCTAAAGTATTACGATAATCACTAAAAATCCATCCCGCTTTACTACTTTTTCGTTCAAAATTTCTTTTTAAATAATACTCATTATTTAAAGTTTGAACGACAGGATAATTAATATTAGTATCCTCAAGTTTTAGAAATGCTACTGTATCACTATTTTTATTTATAAAAGACTCTAAATCTTGATTTAAAAATGGCTCATTAATTAACGACCAATAACTATCACTATCTGTATCAGGAGGATTTACTAAAGAAAACTCCGTATCATTAACTTCTTTATTAACTACTAGTTCGTTAACCTCTTCCATCGTCTTTTGGGTTTCATTATTATCATATAACCATTTTCCAATTTGAATACAATTTAAAATATATAAACTAAAGCAAAAAATGAGAATACTAAAAGATATTAATTTTATTCCTTTTTGTTTCATTAAAAAATAACCTCACCTTTAGTATGAGATTATTTTTCATTTTTATAATATTTATTGTTCTTCTTTTGATTTTAATACTAATTTAGGTCCTTGAATTCTTTTATTTAAAATTTCTTTTACTTCTCTTAAATCAGGGTCATTCATATCAAAAGTTGTATCATCAAAAACTTTAGCCCGACCACTTAAAGCATAAGAAAGACCTTGTTCTACCATCCAACCCGTAGGAATATCAAATATTTCAAAAGCAGGGTAATCATCAGAATAATGTAGTAAACGATGACCACTTGCGATTTTAACAAAATATTCTCGGCATTCTATATCCCCGTAGTTTTTAGTAGCACTTAAACAAGAAAAAAAATTATCACGCCTATTTTGACCATCTAAATCAACACCCTCTGTTTTCCGCGAAACATGGAAACTAGTTATAACAGTTACTTTTTGCGCATTTTCTAAAGTAACATTAGTAAGAAAAGAGCCCTTTTCCCTAACAACACAAGAATCATTAATTCCTTTATAATCAAAATTTCTAAAATGGCCAATCAATGTTGCGTTTGTTTTAGAATCTAGATGAATATCATCAAGTATCAATTTCGCATCTTCATGATATGCTTGCATCAAATGCGGATAATAATTATGCGGTCCAATATGTTTTCCTTCTGGATGCCGAAGAGTTTTATAAAATAAAGAAGCATTAAAATAACTTTGAATTTTCGTTAATAATTCCGTTTCTTCTTCCTCTATATTCCTACTTACAGCCCCATCCCATGCAGGGTAATATATTTTATAAAAAGGAACTATTCCTTTTACAGCCTGAATATTTTGATTAAAAACTTTGACGTTATTTTCTAAAAGTGTTTGTAAACTAAAATGCGAAGTGGCTAAAAGCATAAAAGCATTATTTTTGGCATCAAATCTTAAAGCAATATTTCTAACTCCACAAAAAGAAGTTAAATCATGAACATAGCATCTTATCTCATCAGGACAAGGAAAATCTAAATCTGGGTCTTCATAAGCTACCCAAGAACTACGGCCTTTAACAGTAGGTGGCAAAACCCCATACATTATAGGAACATACCCTACCATCCGTCTTTTATTAGCGCTATCTAACCAACATACATTATAATATTCTTCTTGAAAAGCTAGCCACGAACCATTTTTTACGGCTTCTTCGTACTCATGAGGCATAACTTTTAAGCAATAACCATTGTCATATTTGCTAACTTGCCACTTAGTTATAATACCCTTTTTTTGTAATTCTTGGCCTATGGCTACAAGCCTTATATCACTATTACTTCGTTCCACAAAAGCAATTTTATTTTGTATTTTCATTTCCAAAACCTCCATCATCTATATTCATCATAGCTTAAATTTAATTTTAAATCAAGGTTTTAGATATTTTTTTATTATTTCTTCGGCGCATTTTAACCCATCTATCGCAGATGTGGTAATGCCCCCAGCATAGCCTGCCCCTTCCCCACAGGGATAAATTCCTTTGATACTAGATTCCATATTTGGGTCTCTAATTATGCGTAAGGGTGATGAAGTCCTACTTTCAATGATCGCAAGTAAAGCATCAGGATTATCATACCCTTTAATTTTTTTACCAAAGTAAGGTATAGCTTCTAATAAAGAATTAATAATATAAGTTGGTAAGACTTCTCTAATATTGCTAGGTTCATATAAACCTTTAAATTTGCCTTCAAAGTTAAGATTGGTTGAGACCAAGTTATTTTGAAAATCTTGCCATCTTTGCACTGGAATTTTACCACTGGCTAAATTGTAAGCTAAACTTTCCATTTGTTCTTGATAATGCATACCATCTAAAATATTTTTGCCATAGTCAATAGGTGCCACAGTTACAACAATTGCACTATTAGCAACTCCACTATCACGGTTATAATCACTCATCCCATTAATGGCTAATCTTTGATTTTCACTTGAAGCATTAACAACATAACCTCCTGGACACATGCAAAAAGAATAAACACCTCGTTTATCTTTTGTCGTATATGTTAGTTTATAACTGGCATTAGGTAACAATCTAGCAAATTTACCATATTGATTTTCATTAATGAGTTTTTGGTCATGCATAATTCTAATACCAACTGCAAAGGGTTTGGCTTCCATCTTTAAATCATGTTCTAAAAGCATTTTAAAAGTGTCTCTAGCACTATGACCGATAGCTAAAATTAAATTTTGACAAGGAATAATTTCCTTATTGTTAACCTCAATTGCTTTTAAAGCATTATTTTCCCGGATGATATTAGTTAACTTTGTATTAAAAAGAAAACTACCACCCATAGCAATAATTTTTTCTCGCATATTTTTAACAACTTTCCGTAATTTATCCGTTCCAATGTGGGGATTATAAATATAACTAATTTCTCGAGGTGCTCCATTTTCAATAAAAATTTCTTTGACCTTTTTTCCTAAATGTCTTTTATCTTTTACTAAAGTATTAAGTTTGCCATCCGAAAATGTTCCGGCGCCACCTTCACCAAATTGGACATTACTCTCAGGGTTTAGTTTACCTTCTTGCCAAAATGTTTCCACATCTTTTAAGCGTTCATCAACCATTTTGCCTCGCTCAATTACTAAAGGCTTATACCCAGCATCAGCCAAAAGATAGGCCGCAAATAAACCCGCGGGTCCTGTTCCAACTACAACTATTTGACCCTTTATTTTTTGTGTTCCTGCCTCAGGTAAAACATATTTTTCCCAAGGGGCTATTAATACATCATTACTTTTATTTTTCTTTAAAATTTTCTCTTCATCTTTTACTTCAACATCTAGTTCATAAACATAATAAATATTTTGTTTATCCCGGGCATCAATTGCTTCTTTATTAAGATGATAATTAATTATTTTATCCTCCGAAATATGTAATTTTTGAGCAATGAGTGGACGGAATAATTCTTCTTTTTTAGCAGTAACAGGTATCTTTATTTGGCGTACTCTAATCATTTTGACAACACCCTTCACCAGCATTTAAGCCACTCATCCAAGCAAAGCCTAAATTATAACCGCCACAAAAGCCAGTAACATCGAGAATTTCACCTGTTAAGTAGAGATCAGGGCATTTTAAAGATTCCATCGTTTTAGGATTTATTTCCGACAAAGGAATACCACCACCACTTACTTGAGCTTTTTCAAAAGAATTAGTTGATGTAACCTCAAAAGGAAAACTAAATAATAAATTAAGTAACTTTTCTTGGTTACAAGAAGACCATAAAGTTTTGGCATCAGCTCCGATTAATTTTAACAGTAAATTACTTATTTTATAATTTAAAAAGCCTTCTAAAATATAACCTAAAGGAAATGCTTGATTTTTACTTGCCACACTATCTAACCATTTTTTAAATTCTTGAGGTGTTCCTTTAAACCAAGGCACAAAATTAATATTTATCATTACTTTCTTATTTTGAATTAAAGCTGGGGTTACATAATTACTTAAGTTAAAAATACATATTCCACTTAGCCCTGTTTTGGTAAATTGGACCTCACCAATTTCTTCTCTAATTTTAGTGTTATCTATATATAATGTTACTTGAGTCTCACTTCTAACACCATCCCATATGGCATAGTATTTTCCAGAACCATTTAAGGAAACTAAAGCCGGATATACCTTATTAATACTATGACCTAACTTACTAGCTAGTGTTAAAACCTCACCAGTTGAACCAGTTTTAGGCGCCGCCATGCCCCCACCCGCTAAAATAAGTTTATCCGCATGATATATATCTTTATTAGTTTGAATAGTAAAATCTTTTTCTTTAGTTATAGTTAAAACTTCTTCATTTAATTTAATCGTCACCTTTAAAGTTTCTAAACATCTAGTTAAAGCATTAATAAGACTAGTTGCTTGATTAGAAAAAGGATAATAATAGCCATTTATAACTTTATAAACTAAGCCTAAATTTGTAAAAAAAGGTAATACTTTATTTTTTGTTGTTGCTATTATCGACTGAAGTATTTCTTTATCTGATGTAATATAATCGTTAATATTTAAATCTTCATGCCAAAAATTACACCGACCATTCCCCGTTAAATAAAGTTTTTTTCCTAATTTATTATTTTTTTCAATTATTGTTACGGTTCCACCTTTTCTAGCCGCAACAATTGCTGCGACTAAACCAGAAGCGCCACCTCCAACAACTATAACTTGCATACTATCACCTTTCTTCAAGTATATCACAACTAAATAAAATCTTTGAAGCGTTTTCGATTTAATAAAGGATTTAAGTCTCGGGCTTTAATATAAGGTAATTCTAAATCCGGAATTTCATCCAATTTAATACCTCTAAACATTTTTAATTTAGCGTGTAACTCAGCATCCGGACATTCGGCCATTCTTTTTAAAATTTGGCTTTCTGTTAAATAATATAATTCCTCGTAAGTAAAAACATTATTAGCAATAGCTAAAGCACAAATATTAGCTAAAAGTTCCATCATAAAATTATCTTCTCGAGAATGACAAAATTCATCAATTCTGATACTAGTTGTATAAACTTTTTGAGCCACCGCGCGAGTTTGAAACCCCATTTCATCTTCATTACTTTCATTTTTAAACACTGTTAAATCCACGATAATTTCTTTTATATCGCTGATATCTAAATCTCTCGTCCAAGCAAATCCCGTTAAAATAACGCCATCAAGACGGTCCGCACAAAGCTTTGGTCTTGAATTATCTACTAAGGAATACTTTTTATAATTAGCAACATCCCCAAACGATAAGTTATCTTCTTTTAAACATTCTAAGAAGGCAGCATCACCTCTTAATATTACCTCAGTATATTCTTCAGTACTTTCTTGAGTTGCATAGTCTTTATTCATATAATCAATGGCATGAGAAAAGCACGGAGTTGCCACATCATGAAACAAAGATGCTAGAGTTTGAACTTTATCATGAGTTAATTTATAAACTAATAAGGCCACACTTAAAGAGTGATCATATCGACTTAAATACTCTCTAAAATTATAAATATCTTTAGAGGCATAATCCATACCACAAAAATAACTAACTTGTTTTAAACGAACTAAACAAGGAATTTTTAAATATTTATCTAAAAATGCGGGAATATCCCCTAAAATTTTCAAATATTCTTGATACATTATACTTCTTCCTCTTAAAAAACTAAATTATCAAACGAATGCTTTGATTTCCTTTTGGCACGTTTTCGAATAATGGTCTCTAAATCTTCTTCATGAACATTGCCATAATTATATTTTTGTCTTAATTCTTCAAAATCACCATCACATTCACTAACAACGCCATCAGTCAAAATGGTTAAAGAAGGACCACACCATAATTGATCTTGTTTTAAATAATAAAATTGAGGATATGGTTTAAAATGTATTTTAGCCACATCTAAATTTCTTGCTTTACCAACATCTATAACTTTATCTAAAGTTTTATAACCATAAAAGAAAGGAGATGCTTGTAGTCTTGCAATATTTTCTTGACACTTTTTCCCAACCTCAGGATTGCTTATCATTCTAGTTAGTTCTTGGGCGTGATAAGGATCACTAGACATTAAAACTTTACAAGGCCTTTTGCTTTCGCTAAAAAATGAACGAATATAATGTTCTACTTCTGTAAGTAAAGCCTCTACTTTATCCGTATATAAAGAACCATTGGTAATTAAGGTAAAACTTGTAATTGGTAAAAATGAATGGAAAATATTTTTTACCAAAGTTTCCAATAAATCATAATCAAATAAAGGTTCTCCTCCACATATATTAAGGTTGCCAACAAAAGATAATCTATCAAAAACTAGCCGCATTGTTTCTTCCGTCATTTGTCTATTTGTTCTATTTTCGCGCATACAATGGGCACATTGAAAATTACATTGTTCGGTTATAACCATTCCTAAATTTGTAATATATATTTTATGCATTTTTTCCTCACTACCGTGTATCTTACTATAAGTTAATTAAAAAAGCAACTGCTTAAGCAGTGCCCTTTTATTCATCACAGTTAACACATACAATTTTTTTATTTTTTTCTACTAGTAGTTCGCCACATTCCGGACAAATATCACCAGTTGGTTTATACCATAAAGCATAACTACATTTTGGATAGTTATTACAACCATAGAAGATTTTACCCTTTTTACTTTTCTTTTCAACTATTTTACCACCACATTTTGGACAATCACAAATTTCCACGGTAGTTTTGGCATCTCTTTTAACATACTTGCAAGTTGGATAATTACTACAAGCAATAAAAGTACCATACTTACTTTTCCGATAAACTAAATCGCCTCCACATTCGGGACAGACTTCACCTGTTGCCTCAGGAGCTTTCTTTTCCATTTCATGAAAAGCTTTTTCCACGAGAGGTTCAAATTCTGCATAGAAGTCTTTTAGAATTTTAATATTATCTTTTTTAGCTTCGGCAATATCATCTAAATCTTGTTCCATTTGCGCTGTATATTTGACATTAACAATATTAGCAAAGAATTCTTGCAGTTTATCTGTCGTTTCAAAACCAATTTCCGTTGGTTCAAACTTTTTATCTTTTAAAATTACATAATCGCGATCTTTAATGGTTTGAATAATTGTGGCATAAGTACTAGGTCGCCCAATACCTAAACTTTCTAGTTCTTTAATTAAACTACTTTCGGTATATCTTGGAGCTGGCTTCGTAAAGTGTTGAATTTTATCAATTTTATCCGCGGTTATAACATCCGATTTATAATTTTTGAAATCTGGTAAAATTGTATCTTCATTATCTTCGTATTCACTATATACTTTTAAATAACCATCAAAAGTTAAAACACTACCGGTGGCTTTAAAAATATAATCATTATTATCAAATAAAACGGTTGTTGCCTTAACCTTAGCATCATGCATTAAACTAGCAAGGGCTCTAGCATAGATAAGTTTATATAGTTTATATTCATCATTTGATAAATATTCTTTCATTTCTTCAGGAGTTCGGTTGATAGATGTCGGTCTAATCCCTTCATGAGCATCTTGAATATTTTCATTCTTTTTACCTTTTTTAACATAACCTAAATATTCTTCGCCAAATTTACCTTTAATATAACCAAAAGTTTGATGAACAAATTCATCAGATACTCTAACACTATCGGTACGCATATAAGTAATTAACCCAACCGTTTCACTACCAATATCAATACCTTCATATAACTTTTGCGCTAGTTTCATAGTTTTAGAAGCAGCAAAATTAAGTTTTGATGAGGCAGCTTGTTGCAAAGTTGAGGTTCGAAATACTTCTCGTGCACTTTTATTTTTTTCTTTTTCGGTAACACTAGCAATTCTAAAAGATTTTGAAAGTTTAGCAAGTATTTCATTGGCACTAACTTCATTAGGTATTTCAATATCTTTATCTTTATATTTTTCTAATACCGCTTTAAAGGCATTAAAATCCGCTTCAATCGTCCAATATTCTTTGGGCACAAAAGCTTGGATTTCTCTTTCCCGATCCACTATTAATTTTAAAGCTACACTTTGAACCCGACCCGCGGATTTTCCAGCTGTCTTACTTTGCATTAACCGACTTAAACGAAAGCCAATTATGCGATCTAAAATTCTTCTAGTTTCCCCACTTTTAACTAAATCCATATCAATTTTCCGTGGATTTTCGATAGCTTTTAAAACCACATCTTTAGTAATTTCGTTAAAAACCACTCTTTTATATTTATCTTCAGGTATTTTTATTTCATCATATAAATGCCAAGAGATCGTTTCTCCTTCCCGGTCAGGGTCGGTTGCTAAATATACTGTATCTGCTTTATTAACCGCCTTTTTTAACGCTTCAACATCTTTTTTCTTTTCTTTAATAACTGTATATTTGGCCTCAAAATTATTATCTACATCAACCCCAAGGGCATATTTACCAGACTTAGATAAATCTCTAATATGTCCTTTGCTGGATACTACATCATAGTTACTACCTAAATATTTATGAATTGTTTTACATTTCGCTGGTGATTCCACAATAACTAGATTTTTCATATTTCCTCCTATTCAGCATTAGCTAAAACTTGATTATTCTCATTATTTATTTCTTCTTGAGCTTTTACTTTAGCCGCATCTAAATGGTTAAAGTAATTATTCTTAATTATTAAAGCACTCATTTGCATCTTTAAATTAACCATATTATTTATTTCTTTTATTTCATCAATACTATATTCGGTATCCGAGTAGTATTTAATTGTACCATCACTGGCATTATAATAGGCAATTTCATTTTTCCAAGAACCATCGGCATATACTACTAAAGATTGATAAGTATCACTCATTAAATCCGTACCCATATATAATCTTGGATCATAATTTAAATTAAACAAATTGGCAATCGTTGGAGTAAAGTTAATAAATGATGTATACTCATCAAATACTTTAGCTTCCATTTTACTATTATAAATGACAAATGGTGTTCTTTCAACTTCATAATCACTTAAATCATAATCTAATACATAATTTAACGTTTTATTTTTTAAACCATAAGGATAATGATCCCCGAATAAAGCAATAACGGTATCATCTAAAATACCTGCTTCTTCTAGACGGTTTAAAAGAATTCCTAAAGCATTATCTAAAGTTTTTAACTTAGACATATATCTTTTTAAATCATCAGGATAATCGGTATCATCAAATAGATAAGAATATTTATCCCCTTCTTCGCTAGGTACAACATATGGTTGATGGCTTGAAACACTAGTCATCCATAGCATAAATGGCCTCGTATCCGTATCATTTAGCATTATATCCATAGCAACTTCGGCAAAATCTTCATCAGATGCCCAATTTCGATATTCATCATAATAAGGTATACCTAAATCTTGAACCCCATAGTATTTGCTACTACCTAAATTTTTATGAATTGTACTCCGATAGTAATAAGCCTCGGTATAATCATGCATGCTTATCGTTTTATAATCTTTTGCATTAAATAAATTGAAAATAGAACTACTATAAGTATTATTTCGATAGATATTCGCGGTACAATTATTGTAAACAGAATATAAAGAAGTCATCGCACTAAATTCATTATTGCCGGTTGAACAAGAATTCCGCGGTGAATAATGATTTTTCCAAGACCAACCTTCAGTATAAATTTTATAAAAGTTGGGATAGTATTCCGGATTAATAAATATTTCATTAACACTTTCCATCATAATAGCAATGAAATTTTTACCTTCAAAGATACCCGTATAATCATTATACCCATTAATAGGTTGATTAATTAAATAATTACTAATATTTTGATAAGTTTTATTAGTTTCATCTTCGATTGTACGCATCCATACAGTATCATCTATTTCGCGTTCGCTATTAGCATTTTCAGTATTGGAATCAAAAACATAAAGTACTGTTTCTTCTGGTTCCATAAAAACGGTTTTAACATCCAAAATACCAAAACCTAAAACTCCAAATTCATTAACAACAATACTTGGAACATTAGGATTTTTAAATAAATCTAAATTAGAAACGGTTTGTAATTCGTTTTGCATAAATTTTGCCTTTAAAGTTCCATAATAACCAAAACTTAGAACTGATATAAGAATAACCGTTGCTAAAACTCTAATTGGATATTCATATTTAGTTTGCTTTTTTAAAATAAATTTTTTAGTATTTTCATTGGTATCTTTTGTTAAATGTTTAACACTATAATACGTAAGAAGTAAAACAAAAGGAATAAACACCAAATAATATTTTGGCAAGAATGAGGCAATAAATTCGCGAACATAATCTACAACTGCTCCTAATTGACTAGATGTATTAAAAGACATATAAACCCCAATAAAGTTATTAAAGCCCATTTGTAAAAATGCATAAACACTCATTATTAAAGCCGTTATAACAATAACAATTTTACTAACTGTTTTATTAAACCAAGATAAAATAAAACTTAAAATTAAAGCAATAATGCTATATCCTATTAATACTCTAAGCATCGAAGTATCAATAATAGCAATCCCACTAGCTAGACGAAATAAGATTTCGGTTACTAAAGCATAAACTAAAATCATCAAGAAATTTTTAAGCATTTTACTATTTTTTAGCCACGACATTATTAATCATCCTCCAATAATTTTCGAACCCGATTATTTTCATATTCATCCGCTAAGTCAGAATATAAATAATGAACATCTTCCGCAGTAGATTCTAACTTACGAGCTACTTTCATTTTTCGCCGCATCGAATGTACTTTCTCTAATAATGCTAAGTTAGCTCGAATATCTTTTATTTTGGTCTTTAATTCCGCCAAGTTTTCAGCACTTACTATATCTTGATGAACGGCTGCAATTAACTCTTGTAAATCTAAATCATTATAGTAATTTTCAACCATTGCTTCCGCATAATTTCTACTATCAACAACTTCTTTTGGTAATTCTTTATTTTGGGCATTTCTTTTACCTACTCTTTTGGTTACCTTCTTATCCATTCTTTTATAGGCATCAAGATATAATGATAGTCCATTTCTTTCTTCCCATAAATTATCAATAGAAATATTGCGTCGTTCCAAGCGTTTCCCCATCCGATAATTTTTATTAAACATTAACAAGCCCATTTCCATAACAATAGGTGGTAAAGTTACTCCCAATATTGATAAAGTAACGTTAAAGTTAGCAAGACCTACAATACCTAAGATTATAGAAACAATGTAGGCACCACATTTTAAAAATTCATAATTAAATAAATTTGATTGATAGTATATCCCTGTTCTAATATCAGTATCTATATTTTCAATTTCATCATTAGCCTTATGCTCTTCATCCATAATCATTCTTTGAACACTAGTTAGGGAATAATTACCACTGGAGATGGCTTTATCTAATTCCCTTAGTTTATGTTCATGATATTCTTTATACTTCTTACTTTTCATTTCTATCTCGCTTTCTACATCTACCCTTATATGGTCTTTCAACCGCCGGATAAATACTTTGCATATCCGTAATTGTTGCATCCATTTCCGTAGCTAAAACCCTTTGTTTATCACAAGATTCCGCATTATGAAACTTATCAAGCAACATATTTAACTTACTAGCATCATCTTTTAACCTAGTGAAATCTTTAGGACCTAAATTTTGTTCATAGACCTTTTTTTCAAGATCAAAGGCCATGGTTTGCCATAAGGCCGCATTTCTATTTCTTTTTGTTTCCTTAGACAAAGTATGATTTTCCGCTTGCAAATTCTTACTATTTAAAGCTAGTTGCACCCGCGCACTCTTAGCATAATTTTTATCCGAATATCGTTCCATTAAAAATTTTTTTAAATCTATCCGATAATCAGTTAATGATTTTTCATCTTCACCCTTAAGATGCATATAAATTATATTACCTAAATAAGGATAAAGCAAGAATGTTAACCATATCTCATTAAAAAGAGCTACCCCTTCACATAATAGTAAAGCTCCTATTAAGGATATATTTAAAAAAGTTTTTAAAACTATAGCTAACCCCAAAAATCCTAGAAATAAAATACTACTACTTTTTGTTAAAAAGCCTTTAATTTCCTTTTTTTCTTCTTTATACTTCTCAAAACTTTTTAATATTTCATCAATAATGTTGATTTGGTTTTCAATTTTTAGTTCCGCATTTTTTATATCTTGAGCTTGACTACGGATGTTTGGATAACTTTTTTGAAATCTCAACATTATTGAATTATAGGCTTTTTGAGATGCATTTAAAAATTTACGCTTGGGAATAAATTTATTCTTTAATCCTTTCATTATTTCGCCTACTTTCTAACTCTTTTACAGGTCGATAACTAAATCTATAATTATCTAATATACCATATTTTTGCATATTTTCAAGATGCATTTTAGTCGGATACCCCTTATGTTTTGCAAAACCATACTCTGGATATTTCTTATCAAGTTCATACATTATACTATCCCTTGTAACTTTAGCAATTACACTCGCCGCCGCGATAGAGATGGATAAAGCATCGCCATGAATAATATCTTGAACATTAACCCTAGTTGGTAATTTCATCGCATCTGTTAAAATATATTCCGGTTCCACACTTAAGTTGTCAATTGCTTTATTCATTGCTAGTCTAGAAGCCTCATAAATATTTATTTCATCTATGGTTTTAGCATCAACTATACCTACACCATAACTTATAGCTTCTTTTTTAATAATGGCATAAAACCTATCTCTTTGTTTCTCACTTAATTTTTTTGAATCCGTTAAACCATCCAAATGATAATTTTTAGGTAAAATAACCGCGGCAGCCACAACAGGACCGACTAAAGGACCACGACCAGCTTCATCTACACCCGCGATTAAAGTATATCCTTCACGATATAATTTTTTTTCATATTTTAATAAGTCTTCTTTTT
This sequence comes from uncultured Bacilli bacterium, assembly GCA_947627895.1. Classification (GTDB taxonomy): domain Bacteria; phylum Bacillota_I; class Bacilli_A; order RF39; family UBA660; genus Onthocola_B. Next base: position 1,149 of record CANQXV010000011.1, on the reverse strand, counting down.
CCATTGGTCAAATGTTACTCCTTTAATTTTGCCACTTACAAGATCATTATAAAGCCGATATGACACTTTTTCAGCCTCATATTCCCCATCTTTAACTAATCCCATTTTCAAAGCTAAATAAGTCATTATATCAATCACATCATCTTGAACATCAACTTTGTAAATTTCTTTTAAAATATGCGGATAATAAGTTTTATAAAAATCCAATATATAAATTCCAATATCATTAATATCTAATATTTCACTTTTGATAGCCGCGGTTGCCGCCAGATTAAGAGCAACTTCATTATCATCTAATTTAGGCCAAAGAATTCCCGGAGTATCCATAAGTAAAATGTTACTATTTGTTTTTAACCAATTAATATCTTTAGTAACCCCAGGTTTATTACCAACAACTGCAACTTTCCGACCCGCGATTTTATTAATAAGCGTACTTTTTCCAACATTAGGGATACCAATAACTACTGCTTTAATTTCTTTAGGTTTTAAACCTTTACTAATCCTACTTTTTTGGATATCTTTAGTTAATTCATTAGTTAAAGTAATTAACTTTTTATAATCTTTATTATTAGTAAGATCCATCAATAAAACTGGTATTCCTCTTTGTTCATAAGCTTTAACCCATTTATTAGTTTCTTCGATATCACATAAATCTTTTTTAGTCATAATTAAAATTCGAAGTTTATTTTTAATAATCTCATCAATATCTTTAATTTTTGAAGATGCTGGTATTCTAGCATCTATTACTTCATAAATAATATCTATAATATTTATATTTTCTTTTATTTGTCTTTTGGTTTTAGCCATATGGCCAGGATACCAGTTGATTACACTTTTATGCAACCCTTGTTCTCCACTATTATTACCCATTTTAATCACTCACTTTTTCTTCTATTTTCTTTGTTTCATCTATATATTTATAATTTAAACTGTTGCTTTTAGATATAGCGGATTTTTTAGTTTCTTTTTCATATAAGTCCTTTGCTCCTTTGGCAACTCCTCCACCACGTTTTGCTACATTTAAGTTTTCTTTTAAGCCTTTTGGATGTTCTTCTCTTGCAATATCCCTTGCTGCTATTTCACCAATATTTGTTAGAGCAACTTCAATGTCAGTCATATTATCTCTCAACGATTCTTTTCGAAGACCTT
>CANQXV010000010.1 GCA_947627895.1 uncultured Bacilli bacterium | reverse complement strand
TTTTGATAATCCTTTTGACATTTTTTTAGAAAAATTGACACTTTCCCGTTTCATTTCGTTCGTTATTGTAGTAAAATGTTTAGCAATTTATACTAAATTTAGAGTAAACGAAAAATTTGGTATAAATTGATTGTACTAATTTTTTGACGAAAAGATTAATAAGGGTAAAGTATTATTAGAATTTTTAATAATTTAGAAATATCTGGATTCCAATGTATTATTTAATAAAAATAAACAAGGTAAATATTCAAAGTCGAATAGACTAACCCCTTACCCCTAAAGTATGGAATCCTGAGAAATAAAAATACAATTTATAGATAACAGAGTCGATGAATATCGTAATTAAAAGAATAAGTAAAATTAGTAGAACCACATTTCTTACATTTAAATATATGTACTTTACGAGATGTAGAAGAAATAAACTCATTAGTAATTATTTTAGAAATAAGAAATCGGCAGAATCTAATGTTATTCTTTTTGTTTCTATTAGCAAGTAATCCATAATGCTTAATTTTAGTAAAACGATCTGGTAGCACATGAAGTAAAAACCTTCTAATAAATTCAAAAGCTGTAATAGTCATTAATTTAATTTTAGAATTATCTTTGTAATCTTTGTATTCAAAAGTAACTTTACCATTTTCTATATTTTTAATTCTTTTATTGGAAATAGCAACACGAAAAGAATATCTACCAACATATTCAATTACGTTTTCGGTTTTTCCTTTAGGAGGTTCAATAAAAGTAATCCAAGTTTTATTATAAAGTGGTTCTAAAAACTTGTTAAAAGATTTCATATCTTTTAATTTGTTATTTAAAACTAAATTTGAATGTTCGTGTTTAAGGTAAGATAAAAATTTTTTTCTAAATAAAGAAGATAAAACTTGAACTTTAAAAAGATAATCTTTATTACAAGAAATCCAGTGATTATTTTTCAAACCACCACCAGTAACAATAGAATGAATATGGGGATGAAATTCCATAGTCTGTCCCCAAGTATGTAAAATAGAAGTAATACCAACTTTAGCACCTAACCATTTAGGGTCATTAGCTAATTGTAAAATAGATTCAGAATTAGCTTTAAATAAAATGTCATAACAAATCTTTTGGTTATAAAGAAAAATTTCATTTAATTCATAAGGAACAGTAGTAACGATGTGAAAGTATCTTGAATCTAGTAAATAACTAGATTCTTTTTGAATCCATTTTTCTCTAGCATAATTTTGACACATAGGACAATGTCTATTACGACAAGAATTAAAACCAAAATATTCTTCACCACAATCTTCACAAGTACAAATATGATAACCTAATTCTTTAGTACCACAATTTCTAATAGCATTAAAAACTTTGAATTGTTCTTTAGATAAATTGTGATTTTTAATATATTCATCACCATATTTTAAAAATATATCTTGAATAGTATATCTATTTGTCATAGTCAATTCCTTTAATATTATTAAAATCTTGGGCAAGATGTACATAAATAGATGTTGAAGTTAATGTTTTATGTCCCATCATAGATTTAAGCATTAATATGTCTCCATCATTCATTAAATAATAAGTAGCAAAAGAATGTTCTGTAATTTCTTGTGGTAAATTATATTCTTTTTTTAAATATGTAAAACTATTTCCAATTGTTCTTGCAGAAATATGTTCATTAAGTTCAATTCCCTTAAATAAATAACCTTTATTACATTTATAATTTTTACTTTTATAATAAAGTCTTAAAAATTTAATAACAACATCTGGTAAAATAGTATATCTTTCTTTATTACCTTTACCTAAAACTTTAAGTTTATGTTCTTTTGAGTTAATATCTTCAATTTTTAATGTGGCAATTTCTGATATTCTAAGGCCACAACAAAAAGATAGTAAATACCAACATTTGTGTTCTAAATTGGTTTCCCTGTTTATAATGTTCAAAAATTGTTCTTTAGTAATAATTGTAGGAATTCTTTTTCTTATATTAGATGTAGGTAGTAATGTTTTGCTGATATTTCTTTCGAAGCAAATAAGATAAAAATATCTAATAGATGCCACATTAAAATTATAGGTATTAGCACTTAAATTTTTATCTAAAAAATTTTTTCTAAAATATTTAATTATATTATCAATAGATAATTTACTTATTTTAATATCATTATTATAACTATTTAAAAATCTTTCTATTGCATAACAATAATTTCTTGCCGTTATTTCACTTCTTCCTCCCATTTTTAAAGTTTCTTCACATTTTTTCAACCACAGCTTTTTATTTTTTTCATTGTTCATAAAAAAATCTCCCTTCATCTATTCAAAGAGAGAAAATAATCTTTTAATTTTTTAAAAATTATGTATAATATTGATTGTGTTAGATTTATTTAATCTCTTTGGACGGAAATTATAATAATCTAACACTTTTTATTTTGCAAGACTTTTTCATTTTTTCATTTTTTGATTTAAAGCTAAAGACTTTTCGTCAGAAATTTGGTACAATAATTCATGTAAAACACCTCCATTAATTTGTTTTTGTTAAATTATTTTTGTTAATTAAATTTTACCAAATTATGAAGGGTTTTACACCTATTTTAAGTAAAAAAGTTAGAATAAATTATTCACATTTTTCTAACTTTTTATTTTTACGGAAACTCAAAAAAAACCTATAAGAAAATAATTTTTTCCTATAGGCTAGCCTTATTCTTGGTTATCAATTGTTTTCCATTCGGTGTTGCCACATGTTGTACATATTTTAGGAGCAAGTATCTTTTTTCCCTTAGGTAATTTCATTCCTGTATCGATTTTACTACATAAAATACCTGTCTCAGGATCAATATACGCTACACCAAATTTAGCATCTTTGCAGCCACCACATTCATTATTTTTCATTTTTCTTAATTAACCTCCATTACTATTGTTAATTAAGTTTTAAATTTTATGCATTATTTTTGCAATCAGCAATTAATTTTTTAGAATCTCTATACCCAAAATATAGAACTACCCCACTAATTACAAACATAAAGAATAAATTAAAGAAGGCAGAAACATAACGAATATTAATAAAATTTAGAGCAAAAATATTTAAATATTCGCCAGATCTCATTTCCCAATGAACTAATAGATTGCCAAGACGGTCAATAAGAAAAGCTATTAAACTATAACAAGCCGCTCCTCCAACAAGATAGATAATTTCATTGTTTAATTTCCGTGCCACAATTAAAGCGATATTTATAATTATACCCATGAACATAAAAGCTAATAACGCATCTAATAGAGGATAAAATAAATTAAAAGATGAAATGGCATTAACCCTTGATACGCCAATAAAGGTCGCAATACCGCGAATTAAGCAAATGGCTGGTAAAACCCAACTTATACTATAAGCATTTTTTATAATCTTTAGCATTAAATTTTTATAATCTTTTTCTTTTAATTTTTTGTCACGCATTAATGGTAGCACAAATAAAACTGTCATAATAAAAGGGGTTGCTACCAAAAAGATATGACTATATACTTTTTCTATAGAATTAGTGTTTAATTCATTACTATATTCTTTGTAGGTTACTTTATATTCTCTAAATTTATTACAAGAATCCTCGCTTAATTCACTTGTTCCCTCATCACATTCTTTAACATAACCTGCTACTCTGTCTTTTGCATCAGCATAATAATTATTAGTTATTTTAAATCCCATCATTACTGGTAACATTAATACCAAAAATACCACAATGGGAATAACTAATTTCCATTTTTCATTCATTTAATATCACCCTATTCTTAATATAGGTTATCATAAAAAATGATTTTAGTAAATACGAAAAAATATTGAGTTGCTATTACAAAATTATTATTGCAGCTACCTTGAAATACATTTAAAATTTGCTTAATAAATCAATTAATCTTGTATTTTTGTATATACTTTCTTTTCCTATTTTTTCGTAACCAAGTAAGCCAACTTTCACTAAACTATTTAAATATGTTGCAGCTGTTTGTCTTGTTACATTACATCTATTTTCAATATAATTAATTTTTGTATAGACTTCATAGAATAATGAATCTAATAATTCATCAGAATATATTTTAGGTAATTTTCTTATAAATTCTTCTTTAAATGATGCCATTTCACTTTGAATTTGTTTAATTAATTCTATTGTGCTTTTAGAAGTTTCTGCAATTCCTTTTAATATATATATTATCCAGTCTTCATAATTATTATTTTCTCTAAATTCCGTAAATAATTTATAATATTGGACTTTATATTTATTAATATAATTGCTTAAATAAAGAATAGGACTATCTAGAAGATTATTTAATACTAGATATAAAACGTTTAATATTCTACCAGTCCTGCCATTACCATCATAAAAGGGATGAATAGATTCAAATTGGTAATGAATTAAAGCCATTTTAATTAATGGATCTACCTCAACCTTACTATCATTAATATAATCTTCAAGATTTTTAAGTAAATCTCTAATTTCTTTTTCTTCTTGTGGCGGTGTATAAATTACTTCCCCCGTATTACTATTAATTAATTTAGTACCAGGAGTTTTTCTTACGCCAGTTTTATTTGGTTCAATTATACTTTGAAGCTCTACTAAAACATTAGTGGAAATAAATCCTTTTTCTTTTATAATTTCATAGCCACGCCAAATAGCACTTCTATAGTTAACAACTTCTTTAGCAGATTCATCTTTGAATGCACTTTCAGTTAATACTTTATAAATGCTGTCATGAGTTGTCACAATATTTTCTATGGCACTACTATCTTTTGCTTCATTAATAGTAATGGCATTTATTAAAATATGTTGATTGGGAATGGAATTAGCAAATCCCTTCAATTCAGCTAGTGATCTTGAAGCATCATTTAATGTTTCAAGTATTCTTGGCGTTTTTAGATTAAAATCATTAAATGGTAACAATTTCATAATTAGCCAGCTCCTTATGTATAATATTACACTATATTTTTAACATATGCAAGTAATATGTTAAATTTTTGCTATTTTTTTAACATGTTTAATAAATATGTTAAAAATTAATTTTTAGTTTTTTAATAAATTAATCCATTAAAAAACTATTGAATCGCTCCAATAGTTAAAAACTCATTTTTTTAATTATTTTCTTAGATGCCACTCCAAGAACACCAACAGATGTAATTGCTAATGTTACATAACCAAATACACTATCTATTGTTGATGGGTTACTATCCGTTACTGTATCTTTTATTTCTTCATCCACATATGCTATGGCATATTTTGAAAATTTATCTGATGCAAATAACAATTTTTTTCCATCTTCAGAAATTGTTGCATCTAATTTCTCAACTACTCCATCATGTTCTCTTAAAATATAATATTTTCTTGCATATCCCTTGGCTACTTCTGGTAACTCAGGTAGAGCTACTGATAAAGTAATTGCTTTATTTAATTCTTTTAAATAATGATTTGCTAAGCCATCAGCCTTTACAACAATACTTAAATCAAAGAATTCTGTTATATTTGCTCCTTCAATTACTTGTTCAAATTTTTCTAATTCTTCTTTTTCTAAAGAATCTTTTGTAACTTTTTCAGTTTCTAATTCAATAGTTACATCATGATTCTTAATTAATGCTTTTAATTCTTCATCTTCAGTATTTACTAAACTATCCTTTAAGACATCACTAGCTTCTGTTGAAAGGGTTACATTTTCATCACCTTTTGGTTCTTCAACAACGATATCATTTTTATCTTCTGCTGGTTTACTTGGAGTTTGTTTTACACCAAATTCTGCAGATACTGTTACATCTTCCATAGGCATTTCAAATGAATATGTTCCATCAACATTTTTTGTAACTGTAATTTCTTCTTCACCTTTGGTAACTTTAACTTTACTTACTTCATATCCTGAATTTGGTTTAACAGTTATTACAACAGTTTCTCCTTCAGCAGCTTTTTTATTAACAGTTATAGTTCCGTTTACTACTTCATTCGTTTTTATATTATGAAGTGTTCCTACTACGCCACTATCTGAAATTTCTAAGTTATTTGTATAACCTAATACACTACTATCTGGTTCACCATCTTTAAGGAATGTCGCACCAGCTTCAATAAAGGCTTCTCTTGGTGAATCTTCCTTTATTTCTATTCCACCTTTGGCACTTTCAAATGTACCTTTTTCAATTTTAATATCTAATTTTTTATTTTGGTCATTAGTACCAGGAGCACTTATTGCATAACTTTGTTTACTTGTTAATTCTCCACCTTTAATGTCAACTTTTGTTGCATCACTTGGTTCAATATAAACAGCTGCTCCATTATCATTAATATGTCCAAAGGCATCTTCAGAATGTTCTGTTGACAATACTCCTAAACCATTAATAGTTCCACCTAAAACATTTAAATTTCCTTTTGTTAAAGCAATTCCAGAGTTACCAGAAACTTCACCACCATTAACGATAACAGTCCCTGCGCTCATTAATAATATTCCGGCACCTTTCGCACTTGTAACTTTTGCCCTATCATATATATTAATATTAGTTTCGCCAGTAGCAGCTTGGCTACCTTCAATAGCTGAACCAGTATTTTTAGAAGTTACACTTCCATATACATTAATAGTTGATGATGCATAGTTAACTATAGCTACCCGATTAGCACTAGTTACAGAAGATTTTTCATCAATTGTAATAGTTGATGACGAAACTTTAAAACCTTCACCATTTTGTTGATCGACAACAATACCAAATCCTTTTTCACAGGCAATCGACATTTGAACATTTTTTAATTCAAGTTCAGTATTTACATTAGCATCATTTTTAGCTGTAATGGTAACAATACTTTGAGCATCTAAAGCTTCACTTATAATTTCACCGTTTTCAAATACAACTTTACCATCAGTTTGAATACCTATTCTTACATCTTTTGTATCTTTGTCTAAAATAATTTTATGTTGATTAAGATCGACAGTAACTGGTTTTGAAACGATTAAACCTTTAACTATAATATCATTATCTAATTGGCAAACATTTGCTTCATGTGTAGTAGTACATAACCATAATGATGTCCAATCATTAACAGTTTCCGTTTCTTGTGCGTTAACCCCAGATATAAATCCTATCAAACTAATTGTAAGTGCCAATAGTCCTAATAATTTGTTTTTCTTCATAAAACTAATCATCCCTTTCGTTAATATTATATTAACACTTATTTACAATTGCTAAAATATAATTTACACAAAAAGGCATAATTTTACATATTATTTGACAAGTATAATTTACAACATTAAAAAAGTGACCACTAAGTCACTATTTTACTAATTCAAGTCTTACTTCTAAAGCATCGTCACCACGGCGTTCTTTAAGTTTAATAATTCTGGTATATCCACCATCTCTAGTTTCATATCTTTTAGCTAAATCATTGAATACAACAGATACAACATCATTATCATTATGTAAGAACGCTAAAGCTTTACGACGAGCAACTAAAGTACCTTTTTTACCATAGGTTATCATTTTATCAACAAATTTTCTTACTTCTTTAGCTCGAGCTTCAGTAGTAACAACATAACCTTTAGTTAAAACATCTTTAGTAAGACCCGCTAAAATGCTTCTTCTAACTCTTGTTTCTCTTCCTAATTTTCTATATAACATTTTTCTACTCCTTAAACGCAAGTCCTAATTCAGCAACTTTATCAAGAACTTCTTTTAATGATTTCTTTCCTAAGTTTCTGATCTTAGTAACTTCGATTTCTTTTTTATTAACTAAGTCTTGAACAGTATGAATACCTGCTCTCTTTAAACAATTATACGCTCTAACTGAGAATTCAACTTCTTCAATAGGAGTTTCTAATGTTTTAGTCATTGTATCCACTTTCTTTTCTTGCATAATGCCAGAAATATTACTAATTGCATTTAAATCGGCAACTAAATTAAAGTGTTCAATTAATATTTTAGCGGCTAAAGCCATTGCTTCTTCAGGAGTCATCCGGCCATTAGTAGAAACTTCCATAACTAATTTATCATAGTTTTCATCTTGACCAACCCGAGTTTTTAATACTTCATATTTAACATTTTCAATTGGTGAATATGAAGAGTCAATAGCAATAACACCAACTTTATTATCTTCTAATAATTTCTTATTTTCACTTGCTGGAACATAGCCACGGCCGTTACCAACAGTCATTTCAATATCAATTTTGCCACCTTTAACAAGATTACAAATAACTAAATCGGGATTCATTATTTCAATATCCGCATCTTTAGCAATATCGCCCGCGGTTACAGGACCTTCTTTAGAAGCTACTAAATGCAAAGTTTTAATATCTTCTGTATGATTTTTAACAACTAATTTTTTAATAGCTAAAACGATAGTTGTTACATCTTCTACGACTCCTTCAATTTTTTGAAATTCATGCATAACACCATCAATTTTAATAGCAGTTACGGCACTTCCTGGTAAACTTGATAAAAGCACTCTTCTTAAAGCATTACCAATAGTAGTCCCAAAGCCTCTTTCTAATGGTTCAATTTCAAATTTACCATAATGATTACTTTCTTGACTTTCTGTAATTTTATATTCTGGTTTTTCAAATTTTATCATCTTTAAGAATTCCTCCTTTATTACTTTCTTGGTCTTTTAGGTGGACGACATCCATTATGAGGAACTGGAGTTTCATCAGTAATACTAATGATTTCTAAGCCCGCAGTTTGTAAAGATCTGATTGCATTTTCGCGTCCAGGGCCTAAACCCTTAACAAATACATCAACTTTTCTAACTCCTTGTTCATACGCTGCAGCGGCAGCTGCTTCTGAGGTAAGACCGGCGGCAAAAGGAGTTTTCTTTTTACTACCTTTGTAACCGATTCTACCAGCACTTGACCAAGAAATTGCATTACCATCTTTATCACAAATTGTTACGATTGTATTATTATAAGTTGAATGAATATGTGCTTCAGCTTCTGGAATATTCTTCTTAATTTTTCTTTTTCTTCTATTATAAGCCATTTTCCTATTTCTCCTTATTTCTTCTTATTAGCCACTACTTTACCACGGCCTTTACGAGTATGAGCATTACGATTAGTTCTTTGACCTCTTACTGGTAAACCTTTTTTGTGCCTAATTCCTTCATAACTATTAATTTCCATTTTGTTCTTTATACTCATTTGAACTTCCCGTCTTAAATCACCTTCAACTGAGTACTTATCAACTTCTTTACGAAGACGAGCTATTTCATCTTCTGTTAAATCTTTAATTTTTTTACTAGATTCAACTTTTGCATCTTTACAAATTGTTAATGCTAAATTTCTACCAATACCATATATTGCTGTTAAGCCAATACAAGTATGTTTTTCACCTGGTAGTTCAATATTTTTAATTCTTGCCATATTTCCTCCTAACCTTGAACTTGTTTATGTTTAGGATTTTCACAGATAACCCTAACTTTTCCTTTTCTTCTTATTATTTTGCATTTCTTGCAAATCTTTTTAACAGATGGTCTAACTTTCATAATTTTTCCTCCTATCTCTTATTCCAAATTATAATACCATTTTTTAAATCATATGGTGATATGGCCACCGTAACAGTATCACCAACTAAAATTCGAATCATATTCATTCGCATTTTACCAGAGGTATATGCTTTTATCTTATGGCCATTTTCTAGTTCCACGATAAAGTCAATTCCTCCCTTTAAAGCTTCAACAACTTTGCCTTCCACTTCAATTTTATCCTTATTTTTTTCCATTCATCAATCTCCTGTTAATATTTCATAACCATCATCAGTTATTAATACCGTATTTTCATAATGGGCTGATGGTTTGCCATCTTCGGTTTTAACTGTCCAATCATTATCATCAAGATATACTTCTTTGCTGCCTAAATTAAGCATTGGTTCAATGGCTATAACCATCCCGGTTTTTAAACGAATATTGCTACCATCATCATAATTGGGTACATCTGGTTCTTCATGCATTGCAGAACCAATTCCATGGCCAACTAATTCTTCAACTACCCCTAAATTATGATCATGGGCATATTCTTCAATTGCTCTTCCTAGTTCACAAATTCTCGTGCCATTTTTTAGAACTTTTAAGCCGGCATAAAAGGCTTTCTTAGTATTTTCAACTAATTCCTTAACATCTTCAGGAACTTCTCCCACGATAAAGGTTCTCGTTCCATCAGCGTGATATCCTTGATAAGCTAAGACTAAATCAACTGAAACGATATCGCCATTTTTGATTTTTCTATTACCCGGAATTCCGTGAACTACTTCATCATTAACGCTTACACAAAGAGTGGCTGGATATCCTTCATAACCAAGACACGAAGGAATGCAACCTAAACGTTTGATTTCTTGATAAGCTACATCATCTAAATGTTTAGTTGTTACGCCTACCTTTATTTCTTGGGCAATTCTTTGCATAACTATTTGATGATATTCCCCAGCTTTACGCATTAAAGCAATTTCTCTTGCACTTTTGATACTAATCATCAACAATTACCTTCTCAATATCATGGAATATTTCCATAACATCTCTTTCAACATTAACTGTTTCTAATTTACCTTGTTCTTGATAAAATTTTTTAATATCGGCAAAATTATTTAAAACAGTTTCATATCTTACTTTAAAACTTTCAGCATTATCATCACTGCGTTTAACTAATTCTTTACCACATTTATCACAAATACCTGCAACCTTAGGTTTTAAGTTTTCATCATAAATGTTATACGATTTACCACAACTACAAATTAATCTACCATTAATTCTGGCATAGGCGGCATCTTTACTTAAATCTAAATATAAAACAATATAATCTGGATTTCCTAACTCTTCAAGTACCTTAGCAAATTCATGAGCTTGATAAATAGTTCGAGGAAAACCATCTAAGCAAAAATGTTGTCCTTTAATACTATTTAATTTCTTTCTAATTAACTCAATAGTTAAATCATCATTTACAAGTGTGCCTTCGGCAATAAGCCGTTTTATTTCGTTACCAAGTTCGGTATCTTTAGTGCTTTCTTCCCGAAGTAAATCACCCATCGAAATATGAACATAACCATATTTTTTTACTAATAACTCACTTTGCGTTCCTTTGCCTGCGGCAGGAGGAGCTATCAAAATTATATTTTTCATATTTTTCCTTTCTAGCAATTTTCCAGGGGTAGTCACGCTTGTAACTACCCTTAGTCAACTGTTATTTTTATTTTAATCTCTTTCTTCTTGAAGAATAACTTCTAGAAACAAGGCCACTTTCTACTTGTTTATAAGTTTCAATTGCTACCCCAACAACGATTAAGATCCCGGTTCCTCCGATAGAAACACTGGAAGGTAAGTTTGTAAAGTTAGTTATTAAAACAGGCAATGCTGCTAAAATAACTAAGAACAAACTACCAACTGTTGTTAATTTTCCTAAAGAGTTAGCAATATATTTAGAAGTATCTTCTCCTGGTCTAATACCAGGTATATAGCCTCCTCTTTCATTAACATTTTTACTCATGTCATCAGGATTCATAGCGATATAAAAAGTATATACATAACCAAATAAGAAGATTAATAATACATAAAGAATAAAACCGGTTCCTGAAGTATAAACAATATACTTATTAACAAAATCGATTGCTCCTTGGTTTCCAATTACACCAACAATGGTTGATGGAATAGTAGAAATAATGGAAGCAAAGATTACAGGTAATACCCCAGCGGAATTAATTTTAATAGGTAAGAAGCTTTGTTGTGCTCCATAAGCACTATTAGTTCTATTAGCATATTGAATAGGTATTCTTCTTTCGGCAAGTTGAATCCAAATAATACCTACAATAATTAAGATATATATTAGGATAAACATAATGAAGAATAACCAACCCATCCATGCTGTTTCACTGGCAGTTACTAAACCGGTATAGGCTCCGGTAAATACGCCTGGCATACTTTGAATAATACCAGCCATAATTAACATTGATTGGCCATTACCAATACCTTTACTTGTAATTTGATCACCCATCCATAAACAGAAGGCTGTTCCGGCAGTCATAACTAACGCCGTTTTTAACATTGTGAAGGTATCAGCACCTTTTAAATAAAATACACAAAGAACATAAGCTTGTAGGAAACCAATTATAATTCCTAAATATCTTGTTATTTTATTTATTTTTTGACGACCAACATACCCTTGATCTTTTAATTCCTTAAAATAAGGGAAAATATCAGTTTGTAATAATTGGGTAATGATGGAAGCAGTAATGTAAGGAGAAACCCCTAATCCAAAGATTGAGAAGTTCTTTAACCCGCCCCCACTCATTAAGTTAAAGATTTCTAAGAAACCTAAATTTTCATAAACAACTGATGCCCAAGGGATTGTTATCGTTGTACCCAAACAGAATACACCTAAACAAAATAAGGTAAAATAAATTCTTTTTCTAATTTCTTTATTATTTTTATTAAATAGTTGGGTAAACATCCGAAACATCTAAATCACCTCAGCTTTGCCACCAGCATTTTCAATTTTAGTTACAGCAGCAGTTGTAAATCTATGAGCTTTAACAGTAAGCTTTTTAGTTAATTCGCCACCGGCTAAAATTTTAATCCCATTTAATTCTTTTTTGATTATTTTTCTTTCTTTAAGAATTTCTGGTGTCACAACATCACCATCATTAAAGAATTTTTCTAAATCTGATAAATTTAAAGTTGCGTATCTAACGGCAAAATTTTTATTATTAAAACCGCGGATTGGAATTCTTCTATGAAGAGGTGTTTGACCACCTTGGAACCAAGCTTTGATGGAAGCACCACTTCTAGCCTTTTGACCTTTTTCTCCACGAGTAGATGTTTTACCCATTCCAGATCCAGGTCCCCGACCAACTCTTTTGCTAGCTTTAGTTTCATTACTTCTTGGTAAATTTTCTAATTTCATATTATAACTCCTCAACTTTCTTACCGCGAAGTTCAGCAATATGTTCAGGTGTTCTTTGCATTTGTAAAGCTTCTAAGGTAGCCTTAGCTACATTTACTTGAGTATTTGAACCCAATGATTTAGAAACGATATCTTTAACTCCAGCAAGTTCTAGAACAGCTCTGGCTGCGCCACCGGCGATAATACCACGACCTTCTTTAGCTGGTTTTAATAATACAACAGAACGACCAACTTTAGCTGTAGCTTCATGAGGTATTGTTCTATTATCTAATAATGCGACTTTAACAACATTCTTTTGAGCAGCTTGTAGAGCTTTCTTTATAGCTTCAGGAACTTCATTAGCTTTACCATTACCGATACCAATTAAGCCTTTTCTGTTTCCTACGGCTACGGTTGCTGAAAATCTAAAATGTCTCCCACCTTGAGTTACTTTTGTAACCCGGCCAATAGAGATAACCTTTTCTTCTAATAAACTTTTCTTTTGGTCAAATTTTTGATTTCTCATGCGCCCTCCTAAAACTCTAGTCCTGCTTCTCTTGCGGCATCAGCAAGAGCAGAAACTCTACCATGATATTGATAGCCACCGCGATCAAATACCACAGTTTTAATTTTTAATTTTTTACATTTTTCAGCGATATCTTTTCCAACTGCTTTAGCAGCTTCGATATTACCACCATTTTTAATCTTTAATTCAAGATTAGATGAACTAGCTAAGGTTGTATTAGTTACATCATCAATTACTTGAACATAGATACCATTATTTGATCTAAATACATTTAGTCTTGGGCATTCTTTAGTTCCACTAACAACTTTACGTACTCTCGCGTGTCTTCTTTGACGAGCTTTATTAGTTGCTTCTTTTTTTATCATAACTCTAACCTCCTATGCCGCTTTCTTTCCGTCTTTATGACGTACATGTTCATCTTTATATCTTATACCTTTACCTTTATAAGGTTCTGGTTCTCTAACTTCTCTTACCTTAGCTGCAAATTCGGAAACTCTTTGTTTATCAATACCATGAATTGTAATTTCGGTATTTGATTCACTAGTAACTGATAAACCTACTGGTGCTTCCATTACAACCGGATGAGAATAACCGGCATTAATTGTTATTTTATTGCCTTGAACATTAAATCTGTAACCAACCCCAACAGCTTCTAAAGATTTTTCGAAACCTGTTGATACCCCAATAAGCATATTGTTGATTAATGAATTCATAGTTCCTTGCATAACATTTGCTCTTTTAGATTCTTTAATTTGTTTTGTTGAAACAACATTTTCTTCAACTTTAACATCAATTAATTTATCTATTGTAAGTTTTAATTCGCCTTTAGGCCCCTTTACGGTTAGTTCTCTACCTTCAACGGTAACTGTAACACCAGCAGGGATTGTTAATTTTCTTTCTCCAATTCTACTCATAATACCTTACCAGATATAGGCAAGAACTTCGCCTCCTAACCTTTTAGCTCTAGCTTCTTTATCAGTCATAAGACCTTCAGAAGTAGAAATAATAGCGATACCTAGTCCATTTAGAACCCGAGGAACTTCATCAGCTTTAACATAAACTCTTAAACCTGATTTACTTATTCTCTTTAAACCAGTAATAACTTTTTCTTTTTTATCACCATATTTTAAAGTTAATGTAAGTTTATCACCTTTTGTATCTTTTTCATAAACATAATCAGCTATGTAACCTTCGCGTTTTAAAATTTCCGCGATGCCTAAAGTCATTTTCGTACCAACAACTTCAACAGTTTGGTATTTCATTTGATTAGCATTTCTGATTCTGGTTAACATATCAGCTATTTTATCTTGTACAAACATACTTTTCCTCCTTCTACCAACTAGATTTCTTAACGCCAGGTAGTTTACCTTCGTTCGCTAATTCTCTAAAGCAAATTCGACATATTCCATATTTTTTTAATACAGCATGAGGTCTACCACAACGATTACATCTTGTATAAGCCCGGGTAGAGAATTTAGGGGTTCTTTTATTTTTTATAATCATACTTTTCTTAGCCATAATTTTCCTCCTTAATTCTTAAATGGCATTCCGAAGCCTTTTAGTAAACTTTTAGCTTCGTCATTTGTTTTTGCTGTCGTTACAAAAACAATATCCATTCCTCTTACTTTAACAACTTCATCATATTCAATTTCTGGGAAGATTAGTTGTTCTTTAATTCCGATAGTGTAATTACCATGACCATCAAAGGCATGAGCAGAAACACCACGGAAATCTCTTACTCTTGGAAGACCAACTTTGATTAACTTTTCAAGGAAATAATACATATTTTCTCCTCTTAAAGTAACTTTAACCCCAATCGATTGACCTTCTCTTATTTTAAAACCAGCAATAGATTTATGAGCTTTTGTTACAATTGGTTTTTGCCCCGTAATAAGTTCTAAATCTTTGCAAGCAGCAGTGATAAATTTTTCATCTTTACTACCTTCACCAACACCCATGTTAATAACTATTTTTTCTAAACGAGGTACCGCCATAATAGTTGAATAATTATATTCTTTCATTAGGCTTGGTACTATTTCTTTATTATATAATTCTTTAAAATTACTCATTATTCTTTACTCGCTTTCTTAGTTACTTTCTTCGCAGGTTTTGCGCTTTTTTCACTAGTTTCTTTTTTAGTTTTAACTGGGGTTGCCTTTTTAGCATCAGCTTTTTTAGCTTCCTTTTTATCTTTCTTATCTACTACTTTAACATTTGATACATGAATAGGAGCTTCAATATCAAATATTCCTCCCTTATCATTAGTATTAGTTGGTTTAGAATGTTTTTTAACAATATTTATTCCTTCAACAACTACTTTACTTTCAGATTTTAGGGTTCTAATAACTTTACCTTCCTTGCCTTTATCTTTACCAGCAAGGATTCTAACAGTATCTCCAACTTTAACTTTCATCTTGGCCTCCTATAATACTTCTGGAGCTAGAGAAACAATTTTCATATAATCTTTTTCTCTTAATTCTCTGGCTACCGGACCAAGTACCCGAGTTCCTACTGGGGACTTGTCATCTTTTATTAATACACAAGCATTGTCGGAAAACTTAATGTAAGATCCATCAGCGCGTCTTACACCTTCTACTGTTCTAACAATTACTGCTTTAACAACTTTACCCTTTTTAATTGGGCTATTAGGAATGGCTTTTTTAACTGTTCCTACAACTACGTCGCCAATATTACCATACTTAACTTTAGAACCACCCATAACTCTAATTACAAGTAATTCTCTAGCTCCGCTATTATCAGCAACATTAAGTCTAGACTCTTGCATTACCATAAGTATTCCTCCTAAAGGATAACAGCATCAATTAAAACTTCTACTAGTTCATATCTTTTAGTTTTAGATAATGGTCTAGTCATTCTAATTTTTACTGTATCTCCTACTTTTGCTTTATTATTTTCATCGTGAGCTGCATATTTTTTAGAATATTTAACTCTCTTATTATATAGTGGATGTTTCTTCGCAGTTTCTACTAAAACCGTAATTGTTTTATTATTTCCCGCGCTAACAACTCTACCTACTAACACTGGTTTATTATCAGTCATTATTTAACACCTCCACTAATTTTTCTTTCATTTAATATTGTTTTCATTTTGGCAACATCGCGTCTTAATTGTTTTAATTGAACTGGTTTTTCTAATGTACCATTCGCTTGTTGCATTCTTTTAGCAAATAATTCTTCCTTAGCAGTCTTAATTTTCTTTGCAAGTTCTTCATCAGATAATTTTCTTAGGTCTTTAATTTCCAAGAGAATCACCATCCTTTTTTACGAATTTAGTTTTGATTGAAAGTTTATGAGAAGCAAGTCTTAAAGCTTCTCTGGCAACAGCTTCATCAACACCAGTAATTTCAAACATGATCTTACCTGCTTTAACTACTGCTACCCATTCTTCAACGTTTCCTTTACCTTTACCTTGACGAGTTTCAAGAGGTTTTTTCGTTCTTGGCATATGTGGGAAAATATTAATAAATACTTTACCACCACGTTTCATATAACGCGTCATGGCAATTCTGGCGGCTTCGATTTGTCGAGCAGAAATCCATCCACCTTCTAAGGCTTTAAGTCCGTATTCACCAAAAGATAATTCTTTATTACCTTTAGCTTTACCATCATAACTTAAACGATGGCTCTTACGATACTTAGTTCTCTTTGGCATCAACATTTTTTTCTGCCCCCTTTACCACCTTTTTGCTAGGTAAAATTTCATTTTTATAAATCCATACCTTTACCCCAATTTTTCCATATGTTGTATCAGCTTCCGCAGTTGCATAATCAACATCAGCTCTAATTGTATGTAGAGGTACAGTTCCTTCGGTATAACCTTCAGTCCGAGCCATTTCCGCACCACCTAAGCGGCCAGATACAGAAGTTTTGCATCCTTTAGCTCCGGCTTTCATCGTATTTCTAATAGCTCTTTTTTGTACTGATCTAAATGGTGCTCTAGCTTCAATTTGACTAGCAATATTTTGAGCTACGATTTGCGCATTTAAATCAGGATTTTTTTCTTCAACAATATTGATGTAGACATCTTCACCAATAAGTTTGGCAATTTTCTTTCTTAACTTTTCAATATCTTCGCCACCGCGACCAATGATAACACCAGGTTTAGCAGTATAAATAGATACTTCTAAACGTTCTTTTTTGCGTTCGGTAACAATGGCAGCAATAGAAGCCTCCTTTAAATTCTTTTCTAGATATTCCCGAATCTTAACGTCTTTGATTAACTTTTCAGAATAATCTTTGTCGGCATACCATCTAGATTGCCATTCTTTATTAACGCCAAGTCGGTATCCTATTGGATTAACTTTTTGTCCCATCTATTTGTTACCTCCTTCATCAGTTACACATACTGTAATGTGTGAACTTCTTTTATCATGACGATCAACATGACCGCGTGATGCAAATTTAATTCTTTTATAAATAGGTCCGGGATTAATATAGCATTCTTTAATTCTTAAGTCTTCTTCTTTGGCACCGTTGTTGTTAACAGCATTGGCAACAGCAGAATTTAAAACTTTTAGAATTAAACGACTAGCTTTAGTATTAGTATTTTCTAAAATACCTTGAGCAGATTTTACATCTTTACCTCTAATTAAATCCATAGTCATGCGCGCAAGTCTAGGTTTAATTAAAGCATTTTTATGTATTGCGTATGCTTCCATTTTTCCTCCTACTTATTACCAGCGTGGCCACCAAATTTACGAGTTTGACTAAATTCGCCTAATTTATGACCTACCATATCTTCTGTTACATAAACTGGAATAAAATCTTTACCATTATGAACGGCAAAAGTGTGACCAACAAATTCAGGGAAAATAGTTGATCTTCTAGACCAAGTTTTAATAACAGTTTTCTTTCCGTTTTCATTCATTTCTTTAACTTTTTTCATTAAGGACGCTTCAACATAAGGTCCTTTCTTTAAACTTCTTGCCATTTAATCCTCCTATTTAGCCTTCCTACTGATTATTAATTTTTCAGAGGCTTTCTTAGATTTACGAGTCTTATGTCCAAGAGCTGGTTTACCCCAAGGGGTCATTGGACTCTTCCGTCCGACAGGAGCTCGACCTTCACCACCACCATGAGGGTGATCGTTAGGGTTCATAACAGATCCACGGTTGGTTGGACGAATTCCCATGTGTCTCTTCCGACCAGCTTTACCTAAATTAACTAACTTAATATCTTCGTTTCCAACTACCCCAATAGTAGCTATACAAGTACCAAGAATTTTTCTTGTTTCACCTGATTGTAAACGAAGTAATACATATTTACCTTCCCGGCCAAGAATTTGAGCACTAGTTCCAGCACTACGGCATAATTCAGCACCTTTTCCTGGTTGAAGTTCAATACAGTGAACAACCGTACCAACAGGAATACTAGCAAGAGGTAGACTATTACCAACTTTGATATCCGCTTGTGGTCCGTTTTCAATTATCATTCCTACTTTTAACCCATTAGGAGCAATAATATATTTCTTTTCACCATCGCGATAATTAATTAAAGCGATATTAGCAGTTCTGTTTGGATCGTATTCAATAGTTGCAACTTTACCAGTAATACCAATTTTATTTCTCTTATAATCAATCATCCGATATTTTTTTCTGGCGCCACCACCAATATGACGAACCGTCATTTTACCTTGGTTATTCCGACCACCAGTTTTACTTTGGCTTTTTAATAATGATTTAGTTGGTTTTGCAGTTGTAAGTTCTTCATTTGCAAGAGTAGTCATTCCACGACGACCATTAGTCGTTGGTTTATAATGTTTTATTGCCATAACTTTACCTCCTAAATTTCAATAGAAGAACCAGCAGCTACAGTAACCATAGCTTTTTTATATGTTTTAGTTCTTCCAGAGTACTTTCCAACTCTTCTTTTCTTTGATTTAGTATTTAATGTATTAACACTCACTACTTTAACATTAAATGCTTGTTCTACTGCTCTTTTAATTTCATCTTTGGTTGCACTTTTGGCAACTTTAAATGTATATACATTAGCGCTTCTAGCAGCCATAGACTTTTCAGTTATAACTGGAGCAATAATAATATCTGAATAATGTTTCATTATTTAAGCGCCTCCTCAATGTTCTTAACTGCTTCTTCATCACAAACTAATACATCAGCATTAACGATATCATAACAGTTAATTTCATTTGCCATTATACAAGCGACATTTCCTAAATTTCTTGTTGCCATATATAAGTTTTCATTTTCATCGCTAGTTACAAACAATGTTTTTTCGCCTTCAATTGCTAAAGCCTTTAATACTTCTTTAGCTTCTTTAGTTTTTAATGATGCTAACTTAATATTATCAATAACAATTAAAGCTTTTTCTTTATTTTTATAAGTTAAAGCTGTCTTTAACGCAATAACTCTTTCTTTCTTATTAATCTTAAATGTGTAATCTCTTGGGTTTACTCCAAAAGGAATACCACCACCACGCCATTGTGTAGCTCTTATACTACCTTGACGAGCACGACCAGTTCCTTTTTGACTCCAAGGCTTTTTACCGCCACCAGAAACTTCACTTCTGTTTTTAGTTTTTCTTGTTCCTTGTCTTGAAGCATCAAGTTGTAAACGAATCATTTTCTTTAGGCAGTCGTCATTAACTTCAATATTCCAAACAGCATCGTTTAAAGTTAAATCTTTTACTTTTTCACCTTTAAGATTTTTAACACTTACTTTTGTCATACTTAACGCGTCCTTTCCTATTCGTTTACTTCCGTCGTACTTTCTTCAGTACTTTCTGCAACTGTTTCAGTTTCTTCGGCTTTTTCTTCAGTTACTTCTTCAGTAGTTGCTTCTTCTTTTACTTCGGTAGCTGCTTCAGTAGTTTCAGTTGATTCAACTGGTGTTTCTTCAACAACTTCATCAACTACGGTTTCTTCTTCATAACTAATAACTTCTTTAGCATCAGATACCCGAGAATTTTTAACAGCACTCTTAATTAATACTAATGAATTTTTAGCACCTGGTACATTACCACTTACTAAAATATAATTTTCATTGGCATTTACTTCAATAATTTCCAAGTTTTGAATGGTAACAGTTTCATGTCCCATATGTCCTGGTAAATTTTTCCCCTTTAATACTCTTTTTGGTAACATAGTACCTAATGAACCAACAGCTCTATGATAATGTGAACCGTGAGTCATAGGTCCCCGATGTTGATTGTGTCTTTTGATTGTACCTTCGAAACCTTTACCTTTGCTAGTTCCAGTTACATCAACAACATCACCTACAGCAAAGATATCAGCTTCTAATTTATCTCCTATATTATAAGTAGCATCGACACCTCTTATTTCTTTTAAGAAGCGCTTAGGAGTTGTGCTAGCTTTTTTAGCTCTGGCTACTTCAGATTTTGTAGCGTGGCTTTCTTTCTTTTCAAATACGCCTAATTGAATGGCTTCGTAACCGTCAGTATCTTTAGTCTTAACTTGCATTACGATGTTTGGTTCAACTTCAATTACGGTAACAGGAATAAGTTTACCATCTTTGGTGAATACTTGGGTCATTCCACTCTTGCGTCCTAAGATTCCTTTCATTTTTTAATTTCCTTCCTTTTCTTATAATTTAATTTTGATGTCAACACCACTTGGTAAATCTAAGTGATTTAATGCATCGATTGTTTCCTTACTAGGATTTTTAATATCAATTAATCTCTTATGAGTTCTTCTTTCAAATTGTTCACGAGCATCTTTATATTTATGTACCGCTCTTAAAACAGTAATCTTTTCAATTTCTGTTGGAAGAGGTACAGGTCCAGATATTTCGCCACCTGTTCTTTTAACAGTTTCCACAATTTTTCCAGCTGCTACATCAAGTAACCGATGATCATAAGCTTTTAAATTGATTCTAACCTTACTATTTGACATTCTTCATGTCCTCCTTTCGCCTATATCTAGTATAGACATACTCCGTACAAGTTCTCCAAAACCTATAAATAATGTTACCAACTTATCCTAGTGTATCAGTAACCTCGCACATCTACGCAGTCATACAAATACAATTCTAACATTAAAGTATATGAAAAATCAAGCTTTTTTTGAAAAACTTGATCACTTAAATACTTAAATGCAACTAAATGAATGTCAAAATATAGAAATAATAGTCTATTAAATGACTAATTATTAAGGTTTCAAAGCTGTTAAAGGCAAAATATAAATTCCCGTCTTTTCATCTTTTAAAATAGCGCCATATGTTCCAACGATAATAGCCATAAATTTTGGCTTTTTATTAACATTCTCATAAAAACGCAATAAGCTTTTTTTAGCTTCCTCAATTCCTAAATTACTCAATTTTATTTCAACAGCCCCGTAACTACCATCTTTAAATTCTAATATTGCATCAACTTCATCACCCGAAACATTATCTCGAAAATGAAAAATATTTCCCTTTAAATAGTCCATATAAATAGTTAGATCCCTTATAGCTAAAGATTCAAACATTAAACCAAAAGTATTAGAATCATTCAATAGTTTTTCAATAGTTATTCCTAATAAAGCACAAGATAAAGAAGGATCTATTAAATGTCTTTTAGGCGATTTGCCTATTCTTTTACTAGAGCGATAATTAATACTGAAGGCACTAATATTATTTAATAAATATAGGCTATTTAAAACATCCATATAATCAGCTACTGTTTGACGAGTTTTAATTAATTCATTACCTGATTCATATTCACTAATATCTTTTGCTATAGTTTCATACCCCGCAACAGCGGATTCATTTCGAGCTAAAGAACATAATAGCATTCGCATTTTTTTAGAATCTCTTTTACGATCTTTTCTTTCGTGAATATCAGTTTTTATTATAGCATCAATATAACCTTCTGGGACAAACCCAGCATTTTCTTTTGGGGTTGTAACATTCGCAGGCCATCCGCCCCGAATAATTAAATAAGCTATTTGTTCTTTAGTTGTAGATTTTATTTTTTTAATTTTAACACTTTCATTATATAAATCTAATAAAGATACATCACCTGTTGAATCCCCCGATTCATATAAACTCATAGGAAACATTTTTAAACTAACAATTCTACCAGCACCTGAATGATATATTTTTTCATCACTATCAAAATTAAGAGTAGTTGAACCCGTTAAAATAAATTTTCCTTTAACATTATCAATATCACAATTAATTCGAACTTCATCCCATATGCTTGGAACTAATTGCCATTCATCGATTAATTCTGGGTAATCATTTTTAAAAATAGTTTTTAAACTTTCGCTAGCAAGTTCCCGAGTTTCTTTTTGAGATAAGTAAACAACACTATGAGCATGATTTAAAGCAGTCCACGTTTTTCCACACCATTTTGGTCCTTCTAAAGAAATAGCACCAAATAACATTAAATATTGTTCCATTTTTTCATCAATTAATCTTTGCCGATAACCATTTTGAGTTAAATTGCTCATATTTTCACCATCCAAAAAGATTATAGCATAATATTTAACACTTTTCAACAAAATCATTTAACATTTTTCAGACGGCATATCAGCGTTATTTTGAGATTTTAAACATTTTTCATTTAACACTTTTCAGGAAAATCATTTAACACTTTTCAAAAAGTAACTTTTAGTATTTTTATAATAAAAAATCATAAAGAAACTTGGCTTCTTATTACTAATGGTAAACTCAAAAAAGGAAAATAACTTTTTTCGTTATCTCCCCACTAAATTATCTAAAATTTTAAAAACTTAATTCATTTTATAATTACTTATTATTTTCCACAATATGGGTTTTAAGAAAAGTTACGTATAACTTTTCCTCCATATTTTATCTTTAAGGTTAAACCTAAGGATAATCTTTGTCCTTTATCTCATTCACTATAAAACCTTAATCTTATAATTTCTAGAACTATATAAAGGTCTCGGGCGCATCGCATTGTTGTTGTTCACGTTGTTGTTGTTCACATTCCCCTCGTTGTTGACATTGAACGCATTGTTCGAATTGTCGGCTTGACGCGTTTTATACCACAAGATTACCCTGCGCTTTAAACAATAAAATGCTACTTAGAAATTATTGTTTAAAAATTTGATAAGTGATTACTAAGCACTTATTCACAATTCATATTATTAAATAGTTATTATGCATAAAAAATTGTAAAAATAAACTAAATTTTATTACTAAAATGAACAAGTTTTTATATATTAAAATAACTACCTTATAACCAAAATTTTTCAAAGCACCCCGCTTGCCTCGCACCGTAAAGGCGCGTAGACAAGCGTGTCTTAAGCAACACCTCGTGACTTGCTTTTTCCTTTAACTTGGCTCTTACCAAGAAATCCGATATGGGTCATCCTTTTTACCATGTCCTGAGGCTATTTTTGTGCTAGACTTCAGATAGAAGGCCGGGCGCACCGCAAGGCTGCTGCCGTTGTTGTACACGCGCCCCTCGCGGTCGACATTGAACGCATTGCTCGAAATGTCGGCTCGACGCGTAATTGTCCATTCATTTAATCCCATATACATCCAGTTATTTTCTCTTACACTTTCTAATCTATAATCTTGAAAATCAATTGCATATAATTTTGTTGTCCAGTAATCTTTATTTGCCGCATATCCGTAATCACTTACATACATTAATCCTATTTGGGCTGGGTATGTTGTATTTGCTGACACTCCATTTCCCCCTGTTGCATTCACGATTTCATTTTGATATGCTGTTACTACTGTTTGCACTCCTATATTTGACCATGTATTTCCCGCTACTTTCCACTTGTACTCTTCTATATGGTCTACTAAGTTTTCTTTTCTTCCTGCCATTTTTAAATATGCTATAAAATTTGTTTTTAAATTCGTTGTATTTAATGCACTGCCATCCCATTTGTTAACAGAGTTACTACTGCTTGTCCAATAATATCTTGGGATTGTTGTTAGCTCTCCTTTATATGTTGAGTATGATGATTTACTATATGAACCCTGTCCTGATCCTAATTGCGCAGTTGTTGCATAATCTGATTTGATTAGCTTCATTTCATATTGTTCATAATCATCACTATCACTATTATCATTTTTAAATAATCCTATGATTCTATATAAATCATCATTCGCACATGCTATTGGCGTATCTGTTACTACTTGATTATCTAGACATACATAATTATATACGTCATCACTTTTTCCACTATATCTGTATGAATTATCTCCGGCACCATTTAGTAGTTGCACATCATGATGCAATAAAGTTGCATTATTAGGATTTTGTTCACTGTCTATTCTTGTTAAGCATGTTTGAATATCTTCACCATCTTTACATACTTTTTCTAATGTTGTTACATTTTCCGTGGTAAATTTTACTGAATAATTATTTTTTATATCTTTGGCTCTTACCTCAATTATATATTCTGTTGCCTCTTTTAAGCCACTAAAGGTATAAGTTGCACTTGCTTCTGTTGTTACTGTTGCTGCTTCATCTCCTGCTACCTTCTTGATTGAATATTCATAACCACCTATATCTAAGCTTCCTTGTTCCGCTGTTACTTGGACTGTTATACTATTCCATGTTTTTTCTGTTACTTCTACATTTGTTATACTTGGCAAAACTAAAAGTGTTCTTCCATTTCCACTTCCTGTTGCCGGTGGATTATCATGAACATCTGTTGCAGTTACATCAAGCGTGT
>CANQXV010000009.1 GCA_947627895.1 uncultured Bacilli bacterium | reverse complement strand
GCATCATATATATTGTGATATACAACTAGCATTTTTGTGCGATCTTTATTAACTACAAATGCAGAAGATGCAAAATGTCCATATTCGTTTTCTCTAGTTAAAACATCTTTAAATGTATCCATCCATTTTAAAAAATATTCTTTTAGTTTTTCTTCAGTTTCATCAAAAGGAACATAGCTTTTTATTTGCTCTTTTAAATTCATTGTTTTTTCTCTCCTCCAAACAACTTTATCCGCCTAAGTTCTAACAATAAATTAATTTCATCATAGTATCCTTGGCATTTTTCAAACTACTTCACTTTAATTACTATCAGTATTATTTATAATATCAGTATAATAAATAATTTCTTTATTTAATGATTTAGCAAATTCAATTTCACTTTTTGTACTATCTCCAATATAACCATTAACATTAACTACTAAAATAGCATCAGAAAGTTTAATTCTTTCTCTGTGCATTTTATCAAGCATTAAAATTTCTTCTTTTGTAAATGATTCTTTATTAGGTCTAGAAGGATTATATATAGGCATCAATACTACATTACCTTGTAATTCTATTTTTTCAGATATTTTCATCATTTCTTGAATAAATTTCATACTTCCACATACCGTTATAATCTTCATACAAGTGTCTCCTTACATGAAATTACATTAAAATTTAAATTATTTTGATGTATGTTTCTATTATCTTAACAAATAAGAATGCTGATTTACAATGTTATCATAAAATGTTCCCATTGAGAAACCCTTGATTTTACGGGGCTTTTTGGCATTTTTGGGAACAAATTGAATTTTTTGTGCACATTTTGAGCACATTTTTCAATTTTTTTGGTTTTTTTTTATGATTTTTTCAAAACCCTATGCCTCGCAAACCCTTATAAAACCTACTACTTTCCACAGCAGTTTTTGTATTTCTTACCACTGCCGCAAGGACAAGGGTCATTTCGGCCAATTTTGTTAACACGTTTTGGTTTCGCTTTAACTGTTTCCTTACCATCATTCGCATGTCCTTCTAGAGTTTGTTTTCTTTCGGTATTTTGTTTTACTTCGGCTTTAAGTAAGAATGTTGCAATATCACTATCTATTTTATCTAAAAGGTTATCAAACATTTCGAAACCTTCCATGGTATAGGCTTGAACGGGATTTACTTGAGAATAACCCCGAAGACCAATTCCTTCTTTTAAATGATCCATTGCACTCATGTGTTCTACCCAGTTAGAATCAATTACTCTTAAAGAAATGGCCTTTTCAAATTCGTTCATTATAGGTTCGGCAACCATTTTCTTTTCGTAATCTTTTATTACTAAATCATAAAGATAGTCTTTTAATTCTTGTTCTTTTAAGTTTTCAACTTCTTTATATTCAATAGTTTTGCCTTTAACAAAGTTAGTATTAACATATTCAATAATATCTTTTTTATCATCTTCCGTTAAATAATTTTCAGGTGGAAGATGGTTATTAACAAGCGTATCAATAACATTTTTAAATATTTCTAATACCCGATCATGAATACTTTCTTGATCCAATATTTCATTTCTTCTAGCATAAATTATTTCTCTTTGTTCATTTAAAACATTATCATAATCAAGTAGGCTTTTCCGAATATCATAATTGTTTCCTTCAACTTTCTTTTGCGCGGTTTCAATACTTCTAGTTAAAGATTTGCTTCTAATAGATTGGTCTTCCGTAAAACCAACACTTTGTAACATATTTTTAATTCTTTCGGTACCAAAACGACGCATTAAATCATCATCAAAAGATACGAAGAATTGACTTTTACCAGGGTCGCCTTGCCGTCCGGAACGACCTCTTAATTGGTTATCAATCCGTCTTGATTCATGGCGTTCTGTCCCCATGACAAATAAACCACCAAGTTCTCTAACCCCTTCGCCTAGTTTAATATCGGTCCCACGACCAGCCATGTTAGTAGCGAGTGTTATAGCGCCTTTTTCCCCAGCATGAGCAATAATTTCCGCTTCGCGTTCATGGTTTTTCGCATTTAATACTTCGTGTTTTAAGCCAGCTTTTTTAAGCATTGCACTTAATCTTTCGTTAGCTTCAACGGAAATAGTCCCAATTAGAATTGGTTGGCCAGTTTCATGAACATATTTTACCGTATTAATAATGGCTTTGTATTTCCCAGCTTCATTGGAATAAACTAAATCAGCTAGATCTTCCCGAATAACTGGTTTATTAGTTGGAATACAAATAACATACATATTATATATGCTTCTGAATTCTTCTTCTTCCGTTTTTGCCGTACCAGTCATACCTGATAACTTATTATACATTCTAAATAAGTTTTGGAAAGTAATTGTAGCCATGGTTTTAGTTTCGGTATTAATTGTAACACCTTCTTTGGCCTCAATTGCTTGATGTAGGCCTTCAGAGAATTGGCGACCATGCATTAGGCGACCTGTGAATTGGTCAACGATAATTATGGCATCATCTTGAACCACATAATCAATATCTTTTTTAAATCCATAGTTGGCTTTTAAAGCTTGATTTAAATGATGAACTAAAACCGTATTATCTAAATCATAAAGGTTATCTAAATGCATTAAACCTTCAACCTTTTTACTACCATCTTCGGTTAAAGAAACATTTTTTGTTTTTAAATCAACCGTATAATCTGCGTCTTCTTTTAATTTTTTGACAACCCGATCGGCTTCAATATAAAGATTAGTTGAATTAAATCTACCTCCACTTATAATTAATGGAGTTCTAGCTTCATCAATTAAAATAGAGTCAACTTCGTCGATGATACAGAAATTAAGTGGTCTTTGAACTCTTTGTTCGGCTCTTACGACCATATTATCTCTTAGGTAATCAAAACCTACTTCATTATTGGTAGAATAAGTAATATCGGCATTATAAGCTGCCTTTTTTTCTTCGGTACTTAATTCTCTTAAGTTAATTCCTACAGTAACCCCTAAAGCTTCAAAAACTGGCCGCATCCATTCCGCATTTCTGGTTGATAAGTATTCATTTGTTGTAATTACATGAACACCTTTTCCTTCCAAAGCATTTAAGTAAGCTGGCATTGTCGTAGTTAAAGTTTTACCTTCACCAGTTTTCATTTCCGCGATATTACCATAATGAATGGCAAGACCACCTAGAATTTGTACATGGAAAGGTTTTTCCCCAATAGTTCTAGATGCTGCTTCCCGACAAGCGGCGAATGCCGGAACCACAATATCTTCTAAAGTTCCGCCATCAGCTAAAATTTGTTTAAATTCAGTTGTTTTATTTTTTAATTCTTCGTCACTAAGTTTTGCCATTTCTGGTTCTAATGCTTCTATTTGTTCAGCAATTTTTTCAAAACGGCATAATTCTTTGTATTCAGAATCAAATAACTTTCTTAAAAATCCCATAGTATGTCTCCTTTACTCACATAATATTGTAACACAAAAAGAAAGGCTTTTAAACCCAATTTTAAAAGCCTAATTTCCTTTTTTATTTAACATTGATAATTCCTAATTTACCATCTTTTCTTTGATATAAAACGGAAACACATTCTTCATCAATATTCTTAAATACGAAGAAATCATGATTTAATAATTCCATTTGAAGAATGGCTTCTTCTTCATCCATTGGTTTCATTTCGACATCTTTTCTTTTAACAATTTTGACATCATCGATTTCTTCGGCTGGAACTTCAAAATTAAAAGACATTTCAAACTTTTCTAAATCTTTATATTTATCATTTAATCTAGTTTTATTTTTTCTAATTTGCCTTTCTAATTTATCAATTACTAGATCAATCGCTGTATATAAATCTTGATCTCTTTCTTCGGCTCTTAAAGTAAAACGACTTGTTGGAACGGTAACTTCAATTATTTGTTCATTATTACGAATTCGAATTAATACTTTTCCTTCAACATCTTTACCATTATTAAAGTATTTATCTAGTCTACTTACCTTATCTTCAATATAATCCTTAATAGATTTTGTAACAGTTACTTTGTCTCCCCTGATATTTAATTTCATTCTTGCTTCACTCTCCTATAAATAGTATAGCATAAAAATTTTTAATTTACTATAGATTGCCTTTTTTAAGCAAAGAAAAAACTACTAAATAGTAGTTAATTGATGTTCGATTACATCTACTGCTTGTAAGCCTTTAGATGTTTCTACTAATTTGAAATCTACAATACTACCTTCACTCAAAGTTTTGAAACCATCTTTAACAATAGCGGAATAATGAACAAAAATGTCTGATAATTGGTCATTCTCAATAAAGCCATATCCTTTTTCGTTGTTAAACCATTTAACTTTTCCGGTCATCTTTAATACCTCAACTCCTTCCTTTTTCATATTTCTAATGTACCACGCCTGTACCAAAAAATAAATTATTTTAGTGCGACAAAGTTCGACATTTTCAGCACATGCTAAGCATACTAACATAGGAGATAAGGTTAATCAAGCAGTTCATTTAACAAAAACATTTCATCATTGGAAAAATGGTATCCCAAGTTGGTAGAATTTTCTTCAATTTTTTCAATAATTTCGTCAATATTTGGGTTTAATCCAAAGCAAAAAACATTGCGCTTTTTTATTAATTTTGCAATGATTTTACTTAAACTTTCCGCATCAATTGCCTTTGTCTCAAAAATGGAAGAATGTTTCTCCTTATAAAAGTCTAAATAACTAAAAATATAGTAGCCATTATTACAGTTTAAATAAGCATTAGTACTATTAAATTTATAGATTTTCATTTCATTAATAATATTAATTTTACGATAATTTAAACTAGTAAAAACATTAGTTATAACATCAATATCTACTTTGGTATAACTAGGATTTACAATTATAGTTATGGTATCCCCAAATAAATTATTATTTAAATTATAGTCCTTTAAAAATTTTTTATAACTGGTAGCAAATAATTTTATATTAGCTATTTTACCATTTTTAAGAGCTTTGCTATTTAATTTATATTTTAATATTTTCTTTAATGTTTTAGAATAAAAAATAAGATATTCATCAGCAATATATACTATATTTTTGTTTTTCATTCTCTACCTCTTTTTATATTTTAATTTTGTCGTTTCTCCTCCACGAATATGTCTTGATTCAATATGTTCTTGCATAATATCTTCAATTGATTTCGAAAGATTAGTATCGATTTTTTTTAATCTTTCACTTAAATCTTTATGAACAGTACTTTTACTAACATTATATTTATCAGCGATATTACGAATTGTATCTTTAGTTTTAAGCATATATTCTGCTTCCGATACAACTCTTTTAAAAATATCTTTTTCCATTTATTAAACAACCCCTTAATAAAATTTATTATTAAGAGGTTATTTTTATGATTTATTGTAATTCATTAATATTCATATTATAGAAATCTTCTGGATCCATTGCTTCGCCATTATAATATACTTCAAATAATAAACAATTATCTTTTTCATTTTCTAAACTATTATTACCACTTTTAGCAATTACCGTTTGACCTAAGATATTGTCATTTTCTTTGACTAATACTTCCCCTAAGCTATAATAAACAGTTTTTAAATTATTGTTATGCGTTATTTCTACAACATTACCTAATATTTCATCACTAGCAACTTTTGTTACCGTACCATCTAAAACACTAAATACCTCAAATTCACTATCGCTACTATATAAAATACCACTGTTTTGTAAGTAAGTATTTTCATAATAAACTAATGATTGTTGTTGCTTAATTTCTTCATCTTTCATATCATAATATGATTTACTTACACTTACTGCTTCTGATGTATATGGTTTATAAATTTTAGTTTCTTCCGTTGTTGATGTAACAGGAATCGTGACATCTTTAATTGCACTTACCGCCATATTATTATCACGAATATTTTTTTGCAAAGTATTACCTAAAAACGCAATACTAATAAATAACGCACCAATTACTAAAACATATAAACTCGGCAAAACAAATGCTTTTAACTTTCTACCCTTCATAATTTCACCATCCTAATTAAAGTATGGCTATTTTTAAAAATTTTTATGCATTAATTTCTTGGAGTTTAACATCTTGATAGTAATAATTTAGTATTTCTTCGTAATTTTTCCCTAATTTAGCCATTTCGTTAGCCCCATATTGACTCATACCAACGCCATGACCATAGCCGCGGGTCGTAATTGTAATATCATCACTCACATCTATCGAAAAATCAGTTGACCGTAGGCCTAGTAAAGAACGCACCACAGCTCCCTTGAATGTTTTATTATTTATTTTTAAACTATTAACGCGACCCGTTTTCGAATAATCAATATCACTAATATTTATTTTTTCACAAGAAATATCTAATTTTTGACAAAATTCTTCTTGAGACAAGGTAATAGTTACCTCAAAATTTTTTAAATCTTTTTCCCAAGGAGATTCTACACTTTTTAAATAATCTTGGGTATCGCCAAAAACTAAGGCTGTTTCTTCGGTATAACCATTACTCATCGCAAAATAAAAAGCACATATAACCTCACCATTAAAGGTTAATATTTTATTTTTAGTTTCTTCAACGGCTTCTCTTACCTTAGGATAATATTGGAAAAAATCATTTTGCCATTTTTCGTGCATTTCATCCATAGTAATATAAGCTTGATCCGAAACATCCGTTACTACATCATAATCATTTTTGGAAGATTTAATTTTATAAAGGGCAAAAGTACGACTTGCAACCGCCTGCGCTTTTAAGGCTTCAAGCGAAAAAGAAGCCGGCATTTCCGCGGCTACTACTCCTACTATATAATCTTCTAAATCCATAGTTGCAAGTTCCTCTGTTTTCGAATTTAAAACTCGAACTGTAATATTTTCTTTTTGATTGGTTTCTTCTTTCTTTTCTATAACCTCACTAGGTTTAATTTGTACTGCAAAATAACTTAATACTAAAATAATTACTATTAATATTTTATTTCGCATGTTTTTTCCTCTTTATAATTTAAATGTTCCGTTTTCGATTTCTGTTATTTTTTCAATTCGTCGCAAGTGTCGTTCTTCACTCGCCGGTTTTGTGACAATGAAGATATCCACGATTGGAACTATTTCCTCAAATGATAGTTTATAAGATAAAGCAATGACATTCGCGGCATTATGATTTTTAGCTAAAAAAGCTTCATTTTCATTACTAACTTTGGCACATCGAATACCTTTTATTTTATTCGCGGCAATTGACATTCCAATACCCGTTCCACATAAAAGAATACCTAAGCCTTTCGTTTCCAAAACATTTTGACACACCTCATAAGCAAAATCCGGATAATCATCACCTTCATGACTTACTGTTTTACAATCTGTAATATCTTGACCATTTTCTTTTAAATACTCAATTAATTTAGTCTTTAGTTCTAAACCTCGATGATCAGCACCAATAAATATTTTCATAGCATTATCTCCTACTATCATTATAACTATATTAGGTTCCAATTAAAAGTATTAATACTTTAACTTTACATTTTTCTAAAAATCTAAGGTTGGATAGCCATTATCACCAGGCACCCAACTACTAAATGTAAGTTCATAATCTGGGAAATCTTCACTTAATTTTGGCAAATCTATACTATTTATATTACTATTTAAAGTATCAGTTAATTCCTTTATTTCGTCTAATGTTTTTCCTTCGCCTATATTTTCTTTATCACTACCAGTTATGCCATCACCTTGAAGATAATAGGCATTATTTACAATATCTCCATCGTTTGTTATACCTATTCCATATTTTCTTAAACCAATTAATTCTCCAGCATTGTATACATTATATATATGTCCTTTGCTAATAATATCTTGATATGAAAAATTTTCAAATATTCCATTTGTATAAGCACCATTTACTAATATATTATTTAAATTTCCTATATTATAACTATTTGCTATATATGTATTTACTATATTGGTATTAGAATATATTTTGCCTACTATTCCACTCAAATGAACATTATCGTCGTCTTTTGTGTTTTTTAAATTTCCTGTATTATAACTATTGATAACATACGCTATACCACCATAACTATTATATCCCAATATTCCTCCTAATGCAGTTAAGGAATTAGCAATAAAATCCGTTTCAATATTTCCAGTATTATAGCATCTATCTATTAATGTTTTTGAATTGTAACTATATGCAATTATTCCTCCATATTTTGTTCCGCCATAAACATTTGTTGTATTATATGATTTAGTTATTAATGCGATTGAATTTTGTTCAACAAATCCAATTAGACCACCAACAGCATGTACAGCTGTATTGTTTTCATTCTTTGATATAGTTATATCTGAACCCACATTGGAACTTTTATTTATATTTATATTACTTGTCCCTGATACATTGCCTACTATTCCTCCGGTACGTGTTTCTCCTGTCCCATTTTGTATTAGTTCTAAAATTCCTGTATTTTGAGAATCATTTATTTTAACGTTACTTGTTCCTGTTATACGACCTATTATTCCTCCAGTGTTTATTGTACCGGTTCCATTATTATTAGCTTCTATTTCCTGTTTATTTTTTACATTTTCTATTTCAACTATTGCACTTTCACAGTATCCTAGTATTCCTCCGATATTATTAGCTTTATTATTTGTGTTACTAATTATTTTATCTTCAGCATTACTTTCTACATTTTTGATTTTTATTATATTTCTATTTGTTCCAGTACTATTATATGATAGCCCTATTATTCCTCCTATATTATTAGAACCATTAGTGCTTGTTGCATTTATTCCAGCTTTATTTTTAGAATTATATATTTCAATACTTCCTTTGTTTCTTACATAACCTAGTAATCCACCTACATCATTATTATTTGGAGTTTCATTCTTCGCTTCTATGCTTTGCTCATTTATTACATTATTCATTACCACTGTCGCTCCATCGGCTATTCCTACTATTCCACCAATATATGGCCAATCCCTGCCGCTAACATCAAGTGTTAGTTTCGATTCTTCATTATTCTTTAGATTTTTTGAATTCTCTATATTTAATGTTCCATATGCATGCCCAACTAATCCTCCAAGATATATATTACCACTTGTCTTTGTACTTTTTACTGGACCTTCATTTGTAGAATTTGTTATTGTTGTTACATTGGATGTGGAATTATCTCGGCCTAATATTCCGCCTGCATTTTTTCCTACATTATTTATTATTGTTCCATAATTATGACTATCTTCTATTATTAGATTTCCATTATTATTTTGTCCGACTATTCCACCAGCATTATTGCTTCCACTTATTTCGCCATAATTATCACATTTTTGAATCAATGTACCGCGTGTTTCTCCTACTATTCCAGCAGTTGACAATCCACTTGCTGTACTACTCATATTAGCTCTATTTATGCACTTTCTTATTATTGATTCTCCATATGATCCACCTATTATTCCTGTATTGGCTTTTTCACTTGTTTTTATTTCTCCAGTTAATGTTAGGTTACTTATTTTGGCATTGTTTATTACTCCAAATAATCCTAAAGATTTTTCAGCTACTGTATTATTTATATAAATATTACTTAATGTATGTTTTCCTCCATCAAAGTTTCCTTGGAATGAATTTGTTGTACTACTACCTATTGGTGTAAATCCTGTTCCATCTTTATTAGTTAATTCTTCTTTTAATTCATCACTATTTTCTCTATAATCATTTATATCAGTAAAATCTAAATCTCTTGTTAATACATAATACTTTCCTGCTTTAGTATCTCCACTATTTACCTCATTACTTAATTCTACTAAATCATTTATTGTTTGGATTTCTTCTATTAATTTTTCTGTTGTTATTATTATTTTTCCTGTTAATGTTTTATCAGCATTTAATTGTTGATCATATTCTAAATTTTTATATGTTACTGTTACCTCCCATTCATCTGTGTTTTCTGGCTTTGCTTCTATTTCTTCATTTTCTACTAAAACATATAATCCTTCTTCTTCGGTTATATCATAAGTATTATCTTCTAGTTTGTTTAATCTTTTTATTTCTTTGGTATATTTTACTCCATTTTTCTTTATACTTATTACTAGTTCTGGTATTCCTTCATATCCTGTTAAATCAAAACTATTTTTGGCTTCTTCCGTTTTAAAACTTACCTTTTCTCCATTTTTTGTATAACCTGAATACTCTATATCATTTTCTTCTATTAATAAATAAACATTATATTTTGCTTTTGCTTCATTTGTAGTATTATTGGCTCTAAGTCTGGCATAAGCATATGATGAATCACTTACATCATCTCCTTTAAAATTTAAGTTGGCCTCACTTACCTCCATATATATTTCATCTTCAGTATAAAAAGTTAAATTATCAGTTGTTCCTGTTGAAACATCAGCATTTATTTCTTTTTCTGTTCCTGTTTGAGCTTTAAAGAAAGCATAAGTTGCTCCAACAATTAAAATTAATATAAATAGAATTCCTATTATTAACGAATATATTTCCTTTTTCTTATTCATATTCTTTCTTCCTTTACGGCATTATTGTCATATCTTACATTATAATATGTTATTGATATTTAATCAATATTTTTTACGACACATTTGCCGTACAAGTATTTTATAATTTATGACATAATTGTCGTGTGATTAGAGAAT
This sequence comes from uncultured Bacilli bacterium, assembly GCA_947627895.1. Taxonomy (GTDB): domain Bacteria; phylum Bacillota_I; class Bacilli_A; order RF39; family UBA660; genus Onthocola_B. The sequence continues at coordinate 16,101 of CANQXV010000009.1, read as the reverse complement.
GTTTAAAGATTATCGAATATTAAGAAAATACACACAAGAAAAACTTGCTGAATTAGTGCAAGTAGATATAAGAACAATTCAACGAATTGAAAATGGGGAAACTTTGCCCTCAATAGAAACATTTAAAAAATTAATTAAAGTTTTAAATATTGATAAAAAAGATATATTAAAATATTTAGAAAAATAAAAATAAGAGTTTTGACGCTCTTATTATTTATTATCTTGATTTAACCCAAATTTACGATTAAACTTTTCGATATTACCAGTTTTCTTGGCCATACCTTGTTTACCTGTAAAGAATGGATGACATTCACTACAAATTTCAACATCAATTTTATCTCTAGTTGATTTTGTTTTGAATGAAGCTCCACATGCACAAGTAACTGTTACTTCTTTCATTTCGGGATGAATATTTTTTTTCATAACTATCTCCTTCCGCCATGCTTAATTTTTAAGCATAGAAATTCGTTTGTCTAATGTATTATAACATATTTTTTATTAGCCGCAAGAAAAAATTGCTATTTTTCTTTTAAAAGTGTTAATATATCTCTAAATATTTTTTGATGAGCTTTATAATTTAAATAATAATTTTGGGGTTGTAGATAATATTCTTTTTTTAAAGATAATGCAAATAAATCTAGATATTTGGCCTTATAACTTTGAGCAACTTTTTGGAGTTCTTTATTTACTATTAAGGCCTCATTTTTGGAAAAATTCATCGCGGGATATACACCTAAAATAATTATTTTTTTATCATAGAAAGATCTAATTGTACTAAGAACATTTTTATAATTTAAAATATACTCCGTAATATATTTATCATAGTCATTAGTTCTAAGCGAAATATCGGCGAATTCATCAACCCCTAAAGCTAAAGTTAAAATATCAGCCTGTTCAATACTTTGTTTTAGATATTTATTGGTCTTATCACCTTTACTATTTTTTTCTAGATAAGAAAGTAATTTATCAATCGTTAAATGACTTAGACAAAACTCATTATTAAAACTTGCTAAATTATTTTTATTCTCATAATATTCTTTTAAGTAATCATTATAACTAATACCGACAAGATTATACGGTGTCATTCCTAAAGCGACACCATCACCAATGGCTACAATATGTGTTTTTTCCTTTTGAGTTGAAAAATAAATAATACAGGTTATTAAGGCTCCAAGAAAAATTATTATTAACAATTTATATCGGCGTTTCATATATTCCCCCAGAAAAAAAGTAGAAGACTTTTTCTTCTACATTATATTTCGGTTATTTCAATCTTAGCACCAACATCTGACAATTTTGTAATGATTCGCTCGTACCCCCGAAGAATATAATCGGCATCATTAATTATTGTTGTGCCTTCCGCAATTAGACCAGCCGTTACCAAAGCCGCCCCGCTTCTTAAATCGGTCGCCGTTAATTCTGCCCCTTTTAACTTACTAGGTCCATAAAAGACAGCATGCGTATTATCAAATTTTATTTTGGCTCCCATTTTTTGCAAATTAGGAATATGTCCCATTCTATTTTCAAATATTGTTTCTTCAAAATGACTGATACCTTCCGCTTGGGTTAATAAAACACTCATGGGTTGGCCTAAGTCGGTGACAAATCCCGGATAAACTTCCGTTTTGACATCAGTTGCTTTTATTCCTTGGGCTTTTGTTATAATTATTTTATTTTCTTTAACATTTATGCCAATACCCATTTCTTTTAGTTTGGTTAGAACAGAGGTCAAATGCTTAGGATTAACACCATCAATTGTGAGATTATCACCAAGTAAAGAGCCCATGATAATATAAGTTCCAGCTTCAATCCGGTCCGGAATAACAGTTATATCTGCATCATGAAGTGCAGAAACCCCATCAATAATAATGGTATTGGTTCCGGCTCCTTTAATTTTGGCTCCCATATTATTTAAAAACTCAATTAAGTTTTCAATTTCTACTTCCTTAGCCGCATTATTAATAATTGTTTGACCTTTAGCTAAAACGGCCGCCAGAATAATATTAACTGTTGCACCAACTGATGCAAATCTTAAATTAATTTCTGTACCTTTTAATTCATCAGCTGTAATAATATATTTATTATTTTCCGTTTTTATTTTAGCGCCTAGAGCTTCAAAACCTTGAAGATGAATATCAATTGGTCTACTACCGATTTTACATCCTCCCGGGAAATAAACCTCCGCTTTTTTAAATCGACCTAATAGAGCACCCATGAAATAATAAGATGCTCTTAACTTTTGAGCAAGTTCTTCCGTAACAACCCCATTTTGAATATTCCTTGCATCTAAAATAATAGTATTATCTTCTTCATTAACTTTAATATTTAATAATTTTAAAATTTCTAATAAAGCATCTTTATCAGTTATGCCTGGAACATTATGAATTTTTAAAGTTCCTGTTGCTAAAATAGCCGCGGGTATTAAGGCCACCGTACTATTTTTAGCACCACCAATTTTAATTGTGCCGGATAAAGGACGATTTCCTTCAATTATTATTCTTTTCATCTTTTACTCCTTACCAATTTTCTTACTTTCAATATAGCGAATTTTTTAATTTATGTCAATTTCTTTACTTAAATATATGTATAATACCTAAAATTAGAAGTAGCAATATGCCCATAATATTCGCATATTTTCCTAGTCTTTTAGAACAATATTTACCAATAGTTAAACCTAAATAAGTAAATGATAAACTACATATGGCAAATATCAAACTAGCATAATAATATTTATTAGTTAAAGCGCTAATTCCAAGTCCAACTGAAAAACTATCAATACTAACTGATACGGCTAAAAGAATTAAACTTAAATAGGAAAGTTTAAGTTCAATCTTTTCTTCTTTAAAAAAATGAATCGCGATATTAATAGCTAAAATAATTAAAATTAAACCTAAAATTTTATTAGTTGTTAAACTTAATAAACTTATTATTTTTAAACCTAATAAATTACCTAAAAGAGGCATAAAAAAATGTAAAATTCCCACGAAAATTGGTAAAAGAAATAATCTATTATTACCTTTAAGTGTACCTAAACTTAAAGACAAAGAAAAAGTATCCATTGATAGGGATATTCCGATTAACAAAATGGATACTAATTCTTTCATAAACTCACCTATAAAATTATATTGAGTTTTTGCTTATTTATTAATGAATTTATCAATTATTTTTTTGGTATAGAAACTATATGTTACCTCATCTAATTCATCTTCATGTGCTTCAATTAAACATAAAGGGGGAAATAAAACACACCACCAATTATCGCCTAGGCCTTCACCTAATGTAACAACTAAAGATTCATATTCACCCGCGGGATAAACAACACCATATAATTCTTTTTGAGGAAAATAATTATTACCATAATTTATTTTATAATCAACATTAAAATTTTGAATTTTGCTTTCAATCTCTGGAATGGTCTTTTTAATTTCTAATCTAGTTTGATTTAGGGATTGGGCTTTTAATAAAACATTGTTAATAACTGGTTCTATTTCTTTATTAATTTCTCGTTTTAAATTTTGATCTTCTTCACTATTGCTATTGGCAATTATTCTATATCTTATGGCATCTTTAGGTATAACTAATTCATCACTTTTATCGATTTGAGTTAATAAGATAACTACCAAAATAAAAAGAATAAATATTGCTTTTTTCATTTTCTCACCTATTTATATTAAGGCCAAATAAAAAAATATTTATTCACTAAAAATGAATAAATATCTATCTAAACCCACGAGGTCTTTTTCAAAAACATATTTGAAATGGGGATATTCTTCGTTTAAATATTGTTCTAAAAGAGACTTTTCATTATCGCCAATTTCAAAAGCAATTAAAAATTTCTCATTTAATACCTCTTGGCTATAGGAAAGGATTTTTTTATAAAAGTATAATCCATTATCTTTAGCGAATAACGCAAGATGTGGTTCGTATTTTTTCACCTTTTCTTCAACAAAACCATCCTCTGGAATATATGGGGGATTACTAATAAGGCAATCATATTTCCCCGGAATTTTTTTGGAAATATCCCATTGTTCAAAATTTATTGCCACCTTATTTTGTCGGGCATTTTCTTTAGCTAAATTAAGCGCCACATCTGAAATATCAAAGGCCCAAATCTCGGCATCAACACTTTTCTTTAAGCTAATCGCAATACAACCACTACCAGTTCCTAAATCAGCAATCTTTATTGGACCCAAAAACATTCTTTTTAAATATTTAATAGTTTTAGCAACTAAAGTTTCGGTTTCAAATCGGGGAATTAAAACATTTTCATTAACATTTATAAGACAGCCACAAAAATCAACATTGCCAATTAGGTATTGGACAGGATAGCCTTGCTTTAGCTTTGCTAGAGCTTCTTTTTGTTTTTCTAAAGGACAATACTTGTGAATTAGTTCTTCGTTAGTCACTAGTTGCTCCCGCGAGTTTTAATTTTAAATCTTCCGTAATTAAAGAATCAATAATAGGATCTAAATTTCCGTTCATTACGCGATCTAATTCCATAATGGAAAAATTAGTACGATGGTCCGTTACTCTATTTTGCGGATAATTATAAGTTCTTATTTTTTCACTTCGATCCCCAGTTCCAATTTTATTTTTTCTTTCACTACCTAAAGCTTGTTCTTGTTCTTGTAAAAGACTATCATAAAGTTTGGCCTTAAGCATCTTCATCGCATTTTCTTTATTCTTTAATTGACTTCTTTCCGTTTGACAAGTTACAACAACACCAGTTGGAACATGGGTAATTCTTACTGCAGAATTAGAGGTGTTAACAGATTGACCTCCCGCCCCAGATGAATGATAAACATCGATTTTTAAATCACTTTCTTTAATATCAATATTAACATCTTCGGCTTCGGGCATAACTAAAACAGTTGCTGTTGAGGTATGGACTCGCCCTTGCGTTTCTGTAGAAGGCACTCTTTGAACCCGATGGGAACCACTTTCATATTTTAATTTGGAATAAACATTTTCGCCTTTAACCATATATTCAATTTGGGAATAGCCTCCACTTGTTCCTTCAACTTCATGCATGACCTCAATTTTCCAACCATTTTTATCAGCATAATAGGAATACATCCGAAATAAATCCCCCGCGAAAATATTTGCTTCGTCTCCTCCGGCAGCGCCTCTTATTTCCATGATAACATTTTTGCCATCATTTTCATCTTTAGGAACTAACATTATTTCTAATTTTTCCCGACATTTTTCTTCTTCCGTTGTAAGTCTTGTGACCTCTTCTAATGCAAAATCTTTTAATTCGGGATCATTTTCCATTTGTTTGGCTTGTTCTAAATTATCTAATATCTTCTTATATTCATTATAAACTTCTACTATTTCTTTTAAATCACTTTGTTCCTTAGATAGTTTTTTTAACCGATTAAAGTCGTTTAATACTTCCGGTTTTACTAACTCTTCGGATACTTCTTGATATTTTGCTACAATAGCTTCTAGTCGATTAATCATAAGATTTCCTCCTTGTTTAATTTTATCTAACTTTCCTGGAAATTACAAGTTTTTAGAAAAAAAGAAATTAGTTTAAAACTAACTCCTATATTGCTTCTTCTTCATCACCATCGACGATTACTAAATCGGCAAGGTCGTCTTCTTCGGTATCATCAGTTTCATCGTCTTGGTCATAAAAGATATCTTCATCTTCGTCTTCTTCAGAATCAATTGCTAAATCTTCGTCTTCCACTTCTGTTTCAATATCTTCGTCCTCAGCATCTTCAATAACAATGTCGGCAACATGACGATTTTGTAAATCCCAGAAACCATTTTCTAACATCACAAACTTTTTATTTGTTGACATTAATTCGAAAAAGTCCATTATTTGGGATTCAACATAAGAAGCTGGTAACTCTTTTATCTTACAAACTTTTGTAAATATATCGATTAATTTCATCTTTTTACCAGATTCTTGTAAAACATAATATGCTATGTCATCATAACCCATTAATTCTAATTCCTCTTTAGGTATTTCATTTAATTTCATTTTATATTCCTCCTTACATTTTTTCTGGTGGTATGACACCAATCAAATTTAATGCATTTTCTAAAGTTATTTTGACGGCTTTAATTAGGTCTATGTTTTCACTTGTTTCTTTTTCATTATCAGTTAATATCCTGGTTTTAGAATAGAACGCATGGAAAAGGCCTGCAAGTTCATATGCATATTGGGTTACTAAATGAGGTAACTCTCTTGTAGCCGCATTTTTTACTACTTCAGGAAAATCATATAACTTTTCTAACACATTATATGCGCTTTCGTTATTTAATGTTGTATATTTATCAACATTTGGCATCATTTTAGCACTATTTAAAATCGAACAAATTCTCGCATAAGCATAAGATACATAATAAACCGGATTTTCATTCGATTTACTTTTGGCTTCGGTTAAATCAAAATCCATTTGCGTATCTAAGCTATATCTGGAGAAAAAGTATCGCGCCGCATTAACACCAACTTCATCAATTAGTTCTTTTAAGGTAACACTTTTACCTGTTCTTTTACTCATTTTAACAACTTCGCCATCTTCGACTAAACGAACTAATTGCAATAACTTAACTTCTAACTTTTCTTCATCATTACCTAAGGCTTTAATACTACTTTTTAATCTGGCCACATATCCATGATGATCTGTTCCTAAAATATCAATCATTTTAGTATAACCTCGGGCATATTTATCTTGATGATATAGGATATCCGAAACTAAATAAGTATACGCCCCATCATCTTTAACTAAAACGTGATCTTTATCATCTAGTAAGGCACTACATTTAAACCAAGTTGCTCCATCTTGTTTATAAGTATACCCTTTTTTATCTAAATTATTAAGTAAATCGGGAATACTATATTTTTGCGTTATGGCTTTTTCACTTGTAAATTTATCATATGTTATGCGATATTCTTCTAAATCTTTAATTATTTTAGCTAGTAGTTCTTTAGTTCCTAATTCTTTAAAATATTCTAAATCTTTAGCAAGGGCTTTATCACCATATTCCGCATATATATTTTGGGCAATATCTTTTATTTCTTTACCATAGTAACCATTCTCCGGCATTGTGCTTTCTTTGCCACATAATTCTTGATACCTAGCCAAAATAGAAAGTCCTAAGTTCGTAATTTGATTTCCGGCATCATTGACATAATATTCTTTAGTTACATCATAACCCGAGAAAGTAAGGATTCGGGCTAAAGAATCGCCATAAGCGCCACCTCGGGCATTACCTAGATGAAGTATTCCCGTGGGATTAGCACTAACAAATTCAATATTATATTTTTGACCCTCTCCTATTTTCGAACTACCATAAGCTTTTCCTTTTGTTAAAATAGTTTTTAAATTAGTTAAAAGATAATCTTTAGAAACAAAAAAATTAATAAAACCCGGTGCCTTAACCTCAATCTTAAGAATATCTTCATCACTAATGTTTTCAACTATAATGCTTGCGATATCCATCGGCTTTTGACTTAAAACTTTAGTTAATTTTAAAGCTAAGTTTGTCGAATAATCGCCATTTTCTTTACTTTTAGTTTTTTCAATCTCAATTCCCACATCTTGAATATTTAACTCTTGAAGTCTTTGGACTAAAAGATTAGTTATCTTTTCTTTCATGTAATCACTCTTCCAAATCGATTATTATTTTTACTTCTTCATCTAATTTATATTTTAGTTCTAATTTATTCTTGTTTTGAATAAAGGAACTAGCAATGGCAAAATTAAACTTTTTATCACCATTTAAAATGATTATACCTAAATTATTCATAAAATCAACCTTAAATAACAATTCTTCCGAATTTTTTTCATAAGTTTTACTTTCTAAGTCTATTTTATGAGTACCATATTTATTTTCAAAGGTTAATATTTTCCCCTTTTCATAGGCAAAATCTTCTAATGTTTCTTCGGTTACAATTTTTCCAGAATTATATAGTTTTAAAACCAAAAGCTTTTGCTCCTCTCTTTTTTTCTTTCCCATTATAGCATACCTTTAATAAAATATATATATAAATTTTACTTTCTTAATTTTATCTTTATTTTAACTTATAAAACTGGTAAATAAAGCCATAATACCTAGTGGTGAGATTATGCGGTTCGTGAAGCTTTCTTTAAAACTTGGTTTATTTCTTTTTATTGCCTTTAGTATAAGTATGGCTGGATTATATACTTATGCTTATTTATCACCTAAATTGGATTTAAAAACCAGTGGTTCCCTTTATATTTATGATAATGAGGAAAACTTAGTTTATCAGGGCTCTAGTACTAATGAATGGGCCAATATTGATGAAATAAGTCCCGATTTAATTAAAGCAGTCGTAGCTATTGAAGACAAAAAATTTTATCAACATCATGGCTTTGATTATTTAAGAATTGCTAAGGCGATGTATTTAAATATTAAAAATAAAGGCATTGTCCAAGGGGCTTCTACTATTTCCCAACAATATATTAAAAATTTATATTTAGATTTTGATAAAACCTGGAGTCGGAAAATTGAAGAAGCGTTTCTAACCCTGGAACTAGAAGTACATTATGAAAAAGATGAAATTTTAGAAGGTTATTTAAATACCATTAACTATGGGCAAGGAAATTATGGTGTTGTTAATGCCGCCAGTTTTTACTTTAATAAAAAGCCTTCGGAATTAACTTTGGAAGAAGCACTAATGCTCGCGGGAATTCCTAAAAGTCCTGAAAAATACAATCCCGTCGCTGATTATGATAAATGCAAAAGCCGGGCGCTTCTCGTTGCTCAAGCTATGGTTAATAATAAAACTATGAGCGAAGAAACTTACTCTAACCTTTTTAAGGAAAAAGTTGATATATATGGGGAACGAAAAGATAATAATTTACAAATGCTTATGTATTATCAAAATGCTGTTTTAAAAGAATTAGAAAATATTAATGAAATACCTAAATCATTTATTGATTCTGGAGGACTTAAAATATATACAACTCTAGATTTAGATATGCAAACCAAACTAGAAGAAAATATCTTAAATAATCCAACGGGAGATGATGCCCAAATTGCAAGTGTAATTATTGATCCGCATACAGGAGCTATCCAAGCGTTAACCGGTGGTATGAATTATGCGACTAGTCAATATAACCGCGCCATATCATCTAAAAGACAAGTAGGTTCTACGATGAAGCCTTTTCTTTACTATGCCGCTTTAGAAAATAATTTAACTATGGCTTCAAAATTTTCCTCCGAAGAAACAACTTTTAATCTAAGTAATGGAAAAACTTATTCTCCAACCAATGCTGGAGATTTATATGCCAATAAAGAAATAACAATGGCCGCGGCAATTGCCTTCTCCGATAATATCTATGCGGTTAAAACCAATCTTTTCTTAGGTGTTGATAAAATGATTGAGGTGGCAAATCGCGTAGGAATTAAGGCGGAATTTGGTGAAAATGCGTCCCTACCTCTTGGCACAACGGAACTAAATATTTTAGATTTTGCCAATGGTTATGCCACATTGGCGGCCTCAGGATACCAAAAAGAAACTTATTTTATTGAAAAAGTTGAGGATTTAGAAGGTAATATTTTATACGAACGAGAAAAAGAAAATAAACTAGTTTTAAATCCAAATTATGTTTATATTTTAAATGAAATGCTTGCTAACACAACTAATGCCAATTTTGCCGATTATACCACTCCTACCGCGTTAACTATTGCCTCTAAATTAAGCAATAAATATGCGATTAAAACAGGAACTAGTAATGCGGATTATTGGATAGTTGGTTACGATGAAGATATTTTAATGCTTACTTGGATGGGCTATGACGAAGATAAAAATATTACCCAACAGGTAAGAAAAAGTGCCCGTAATATTTGGGCGGATACGATTGAAGATATAACCAAAGATAAAGAAATGCATTGGTATAAAACTCCAAACAATGTTGTTTCCGTTCCGCTTAATGCAGTAACTGGTGAGACAACCAACGATAAAGGTAAAATGGCGATGTATTATTTTGTCCGGGGCACCGAGCCAAATTATAGTCCGGAACAATATGCTTCTTCTAGTAATTAAAGATTGCTAATTAAGTAAAAAAATATTATAATTTTATTTAAGGAAGTGGCATTATGAAAAAAACAGTTTTAGTTAATTTTACCCCAAATATTATTGGTTCTATTATATCATTAATCTTTGGTGTTATCTTATTTTCAAGACCAGATTTAGTAACTATTACCATCTCTTATATTATTGGAACAATTTTAATTGTATATGGAATAGGCAAAATTATTTATTTTAGTTATCGTAAAGGAAAAGATAGTAACCTATCGGCTCGAAGTTGTATTCCAGGAATTCTTTTAATTATTGTTGGCTTATTATGTATATTCTTTTCTGGTATTATTGAACAATTAATAAGATTTATAATTGGCGCACTTATTCTTTTAGTGGGTATTAACCGTATTATTACTTTAATGAATATGCAAAATAAGAAAAGTTCCTACTTTTTCGCCGGTTTAGTCGTAGCTTTAGCCCTTATCGGTATTGGTCTATACGTTATTTTTTGTTCAAATTTAGTTATCTCAGGTTTAGGCATTATTTTAATAATTTATTCAGCAATAGAAATAATAAATTATATAATTGTTGCTTGTAGTGGTGAAAACTTATTTAATAAAGTTCCTGAAGCTGAAGTAAAAGAAAAGAAAGACGTCGAAATTAAAGAAATAGAAACTAAAGAAAAAAATAATGATTCCAAGAAAAAGAAACAAGCTAAGAAATAAAAACTTGTTTCTTTTATTTTACAATAGATTTTGGATAAGGTTTTCTCACATCAGTTAAACCAAGTAAATAATCAGTTGAAGTATTATAAAATAACGCTAATTTAGATAAATAATTAATCGGAATTAATCTTTTTCCTATTTCATATTCGCTATATTGTTGCTGTTTTATACCTATTGCTTCAGCAACTTCTTTTTGATTCAAATCTTTATCTTCTCTTATTTCTTTTAATCTAGATATATTCATTATTATGTCACCTAATAATATCGTTGCATACAAAAGATATTTTGTATTGATTTTACAAAACATATTTTGTAAAATATTAATAGGATATGGTGATATTATGAAAAAAATAATTGGTTTTAGTAGTGTAATTTTTATTATTTCATTAACCTGTTTCATTACCATAAAAGAGAAAAATAAGAATAATAAAATTACTTTACAAGATACTTCTTCAACAGGATTAATCAGCGTAATGCTTCAAAATGATGAAGGCAACTATATAAAAACAGAGAGAACTACTTGGCCAACTGCCGAAGAAGGATATGAATTTAATAGTGAATTAAGCAGCTGTGAAAATGGCAGTGAGCTATCATGGGAAAACAATAAAGTAAGAATTAAAACCTCAACCACTGATAAATGCTATGTTTATTTTGACATAAAGAAAGATGCGCCACTAGAAATAACTGATGTTCAAGTTGATACTAGTGAGCCATATATTGCTAAATTAACAATTATTGCAAAAGGCGGTACTGGAGATTATACTTTTTCTATTGAAGAAAATTCATGTGTATATGATTGCGGTAGTTGTAATCTAGATTTTTCCGCAAATAAAAATATTATTGTGCTTAGGAATTTGGATTTTTGTAGAACATATTCATTTAAAGTAAAAGTTACTGATAGCAATGGAGATATAGCATTTAAAGATGCCACGGGAGTTAGCGTTGAAGTCGGCAGTCATACCTCATATAGTTGTGGAAAATGCTAATTTTATAATCATATTTTTTTAAAACTTATTCTATTGAAATTAGAAAAAATAAAATTAAATATATATAAAACCATGTTAATACTTTTTTAATGTCCGTTAAACAGATAAAAAAGCCTCGGGCTTTCCGAGGTTTTTATTTAATCTTTTTTTACTTTAACAGTTATAATATATTCACTTACATCATCTTTTTCTTCAATTGTAACTTTAGTTAGATCTAAACCTAAATTATGAATTTTATTAGCTACATCTTTACCATAAGCACTAGAATCAACTACTTCACCAAAATCTAACATTTCTATTTCTTCTTCAGGAGAAGAAACATTATTTTCTGTAAGATTATCGGTTGGAGTTGGAGCAACGGGCGCTACTGGTCCTACAGGGGCAGCTGGGGTTTCCATCGTTGACATATTAACTGCTTCTTCTTCTAAAATATTGAAAAATTTATTTGGCGTTTGAGCAGGATTTGAAAATATATTACTAAATGGATTTTTGATTGGAGCACTTTCTGGGGCTGGAGCCGTTGCATTGCCCACTGGTTCCACTACTTGTTGGGCCGTTGATGCTGCATCTACACCTGGAGTTAGCGCTGCAGGTGAGACTTCTGGAGTTACTGGCGTTTCTTCAATATTCATTTTCTTTATTTCCTCCTCTAATTGTCTGACCGTTAATCTTTCTTTAAGAACACGATTCAACATTTTCTTTTGTTCGGCTACATCTTTAATTTTTAATAAACTCCTTGCATGTCTTTCAGAAATTTTTTCGTTTAAGACAGCATCTTGTACGGTTTCATCTAAACTAAGTAGCCGTAATTTATTAGATATTGCCGCTTGGGATAAGCCCATTTTTTTAGCTAAATCTTCTTGAGTCATATAACCTTTATCAAGTAAGGCTTTATATGATTTAGCTTCTTCAATCGCCGTTAAATCTTTTCGTTGAACATTTTCAACTATCGCTACTTCTGCTGATGCATTATCATCTAAATTAGCAAGTACCGCAGGGACGGAAGTAAGTCCTGCTTTCATCGCGGCTTTATATCTTCTTTCACCGGCGATTATTTCATATTTATCAGCAATTCTTCGTAATACCAAAGGTTGAATAATTCCATGTTGTTTTATAGAATTAGCAAGTTCTTGCAAAGAGTTTTCATCAAAAGATAACCGGGGTTGAAACCGGTTTGGTATGATATCCTCAATTGGAACTTGTAATACTTTACTGTCGTTATTATCCACTTATATCAACCCTCTACCTATTTTCCATTGTAACTTATTATGATCTTTTTTGCAACGGCTTTTTGACAATTTTTTCATATGGTCTAATACTTGTTGGATTTGTTTTTTTCTCCTTAGTTACTAATAAAAGTGTTCTTTGATTAGCTTCATCTTTTAGAAAAAAAGTTTTAGAATTTAAAATTTTCCCTCCTAAAAATTTTATTGCATATTCTCCATCAACTATTTCCCGGGAAATATCTCCCTTCATTGTTACAAAATATTTTTCTTCTTTAACTAAAGGTAAAGCCAGTTCGGCCAGAATATTTAATTGGGTCACGGCTCTCGCGGTTACTAAATCAAAACTATTTAAATTATTAATACTATAATTTTCAACCCGATCATGAATAACCATAACATCAGTTAATTGTAATTTATCTTTTATATATTCTAAAAATGTCGTTTTTTTATTATTTGAATCAATTAATGTTACTTTAAGGTGGGGAAAAAATATTTTTAAAACTATTCCTGGAAAGCCGGCACCACTACCAATATCAAGGACTGTTGTTATTTTATTTAAATCAATTATTTTAATAATAGTTAGGGAATCATAAAAGTGTTTTAAATATACATCTTCTTCTTTAGTTATAGCTGTTAAGTTTACTTTTTCATTGTAGGCAATTAACTCTTTAAAATATAAATCTAAAAGTTCTTGTTGGTGTTCATCAAAAGTTATGTTTAAATTTGCAACTGCTTGCCAAAATTCATTTTTATTCATGATTATATTCCTTCTTTAAAAATATTGATAAGACTGAAATATCAACGGGATTAACACCACTTATTCTAGATGCTTGGGCAATTGTCGCGGGCCGAACTTTTTTTAATTTTTGCCGAGCTTCATTAGCTAAATTTTTTACTTTATCATAATCAATATCATCAGGAATGCTTTTTTCTTCTAATTTTAATAACTTGGCTACTTCTTTATAGGCTTTGTTAATATATCCTTCATATTTTATTTCTATTTCTATTTGTTCCATTATTTCTAAATTTATATCATCGTGAATAAAATTATCTTCTAAGAAAGTAAGGGTAACATTTGGTCTTTTTAATAAATCATAATAACTTATATTGGTTCTTGGAACATCTAAATTATTCGCGGTAAATACCTCTTTAACTTTATCTGTTACCTTTAGTCGATTTTCTTTTAAAAATTTTAAATATTTTTCAATAGTTTCTTTTTTATTTAAAAAGTTTTGATATTGTTCTTCAGTTATACTACCAACTTGATGGGCATATTCCCGAAGGCGTAAATCCGCATTATCACTTCGAAGAATAAGACGAAATTCGGCTCTGGATGTAAGCATTCGGTACGGTTCGGCAGTTCCTTTGGTAACCAAATCATCAATTAAAACACCAATGTAGGCTTCATTTCTTTTTAAAATTAAAGGGGATTCTTCACGAATTTTTAAAACAGCATTAATTCCCGCGATAATTCCTTGACCAGCGGCTTCTTCATAACCACTAGTACCATTTATTTGTCCCGCGGTAAATAAATTAGCAAGCACTTTATTTTCTAAAGATGGTTTTACTTGTAAGGGGTCAATTGCATCATATTCAATAGCATACGCATACTTAGTAATAACAGCATTTTCTAATCCCTTAAGACTATGTACCATTTGTTCTTGAATGTCTCTTGGCATACTGGTTGAAAAGCCTTGTAAATACCAATCATCATAATACAAACTTTCAGGTTCTAAAAATAATTGATGCCGTTCTTTATCCGCGAAACGCACTATTTTATCTTCAATTGAAGGACAATATCTTGGCCCAATGCCCGTAGCATAGCCTCCATACATCGCTGATTTTTTTAAATTATCTCGAATAATTTGATGAGTTTTTTCGTTGGTATAAATTAAATAACAAGATTGTTGATCTTCAACTTTATATTGATAATCATCATCAAAAGAAAATTTCCAAAGATGATTATCTCCTTTTTCTTCTTGCATGACAGCAAAATTTATGGAATCTTTTTTTATTCTTTGGGGTGTTCCAGTTTTTAAACGCATTATTTTTAAACCATATTCTTTTAATTTATCTGATAAAAAGTTACTTCTTTTTTCACCATGCGGCCCCCCGGGAGTATTTTCACTACCAATTAAGATATTTCCTTTTAAATAAGTACCCGTCGTTAAGATAACTGTTTTACTTAAGATTTTTTCGCCATCGTTTGTTACTACGCCTTTAACACTATTTTCTTCCACGATTAAATCTTCAATCATCGTTTCTTTGATTGTTAAATTTTCTGTTTTTTGAAGAGCTTCCCGCATATTTTTAGGATAAGTAATTTTATCAGCTTGCGCTCTTAAAGAACGAACGGCCGGACCTTTAGAATTATTTAACATTTTTATTTGAAGATGCGAAATATCAGCGATTTTACCCATGAGCCCGCCTAGGGCATCTACCTCGCGAACAATTATTCCCTTGGCCGTCCCTCCAATAGAAGGATTACAAGGCATATCACCAATATTATTAATATTTCCCGTAGCAAGTAAGGTCTTACATCCCATTTTGGCGGCAATATGCGCGGCTTCACAACCGGCATGTCCCCCACCGACAACGATTACATCATACATAAAATCACCTACTTTCCTAAACAAAAATTACTAAATATGTTATCAACAAGTTCTTCATTATAGGCATCCCCAATTAATTCACCTAAAAAATCCCATGCTTGTTTTAAATCAATTTCAATCAAATCAACCTCCACTCCTTTTTGTGAAGCATCA
This sequence comes from uncultured Bacilli bacterium, assembly GCA_947627895.1. Lineage (GTDB taxonomy): Bacteria > Bacillota_I > Bacilli_A > RF39 > UBA660 > Onthocola_B. The sequence continues at coordinate 396 of CANQXV010000009.1, read as the reverse complement.
TAAGCATTTTTTATCGCATCAAGGGCTTTATTAATTAAATTAATTTGGCGAATATTTGATAAATAACTCATATCTTTCGTAACAATTTTATCAAGTTGATATTTCCTAATTATTTCTTTTTTTAAACCATCTAAGCCATCTTCTCTAATAGTATTTCCCAAAATAACATCATATTTTTTTAGACTATCTAAATTAATTTTGACATCTAAATCATTTTTATTAACAAAAACTATTAAGTTTTGATTTTCTAAACTTTGAAGTAACTCCTCTTCTTCTTCATTAATTGGGCTATTAGCATTTAAACAAAAAATAACTAAGTCGGCATTTTGAGCCATTTCTTTACTTTTTTGAACCCCTATTTTTTCAACAACATCAGAGGTATTTCTAATTCCTGCG
>CANQXV010000008.1 GCA_947627895.1 uncultured Bacilli bacterium | reverse complement strand
TTTTACGTTTTTATGGTACTTTAGTCATTTAATTTTATTTTTCATTTCCGATGGGCTTTTTCAATTTAATTCAGTCTAAATTGCTCTTTTGATTATTAATTTTAATTATTGTTTTTAGTTCTAATTCTTTGATTATTTTGGTGATAAAGATCATTAATATTTATTAGTGTTTCATTGCCATTTTGAAATATTACTTTGGTTCTTTCAATTCCAAATAAAGTTTTTATTTCTTCATCAGTATAATTAGGAAAACATATATCTAATAAACTATCTAACCAAGTTCCTAAAGCTACTCTTAATGAGTTTATTTGCCACGTAAATTGTGGATTAATTGTTTTCATTAACCTAACTATTTGGCCAATTGATTTTTCTTGATCTTGTTCTTCATATATACTATTAGTATGAACTCGGCCTGTTTTCACAATTTCTTGCGCGTGTAAATCAATGATTAATTTTTCTCCTCGAATATGACCTTTAGTGTAAGAATCTTTTACAAAGTCTTCAATCTCAAAAGGTTGAATGCTACTTCCACTATATTTATATTTAATGTAGTCTTCATTTACTACCTCGCCTTTAGGATTTAAACATATATGACTAGAGAAGCCATCAAAATCATTATTTTCTCTGCTGATTGTTGTTATTTCGCTATATTGTTGAGCTAGAGAAAATTGATGTTCTATTTTTCTATCCTTGTATGTTCCCCCGACGGTAACATAGTAATTTTTTTCACCATTACCTAATTCTTGGTATCTGACATTAAAACTACCATTAATCCAAGCATCTTCTGGCTTTTGATAATTCCAAAAATTTACAGCTTGAGGATCATCTATATTAATTATTCCAGATATTTCTTGGAAGGTGCTTTCTTGCATTTTTAAAGGTAAACAAATACTTACTCCATAGATATTATAATCTATGAAACCTACTATGGCACCCCTTTTATTATGAATTAAAAATCGATAATTTTCATTATAAAAACTATCAATAATTTTTTTATCAAAAACAATATTAGGTACATATCCTAAACTATTTAAAAAAACTATACATGTATTTAATGCCGCAACTTTCTTATTCATTTTACTTATCTCCTTGTGAACAAGTACCTTTATTCAAATAAAGGCTTGTTATTATTTGTCCTTATGAAAATTATTATATTAATAACTATTATCTATGTCAAATATTCTCTTGCCTTTTTATATCTTAATTATTAAACTAATCAACACTGTTAACAACATCAACATTTTTATTTATCAACATTGTTGTTAATTTGTTGATATTGTGCATAACTATTTTGTTGATAATGTTGATAACTTGTTTTATTATTGATTTATCGTACTTTTTTTGTTGATAACTTTGTTGATTAGTTGTTAATTCGACATTTTTCTTTTTTTTTTCTTGGTTTTGTATTACAATTTACTTAAGAGGTACAGATAGTGGGGTGAGGTTAATGAAAACAGAAGATTTGTTTGCCAAAGTCTTAGTTGAAGTGGCAGGCGAAGTAAGTCAAAATACTTATTCCGTTTGGTTTTCAAAATTGGAACTTGTTTCAATTGTTGATAACCTTGTAACTATTAAAGTTCCAATGATGATTCATAAAGAAACATTATGTAATCCCCAATATCACGGAATTATTCACGATGCTTTTTTTACTTTAACAGGTAAAGATTATGAATTTAAATATGTTTTAGAAGAAGAACTTGTTGATAATAGGGAAGATCTTCCTAATGTAATTGAAAAAAAAGAAGAAAATATCATCTGGAATACTAACTTAAATCCAAAATATACTTTTGATAATTATGTTGTAGGTAATACGAATAGATTAGCTTTTGTGGCTGCCAAAGCAGTGGCAGAATCCCCAGGTGTTATCCACAATCCTTTATTTATATATGGAAGAAGTGGTCTTGGTAAAACCCATTTAATGCAAGCCATTGGTAACTATATTACAGAACACTCTGATTTAAAAGTTTTATATACTACCAGTAATGAATTTATGTCCGATTTCACAGGCATTGCGACTTTAGATCGGGGAGCAACTAGTTTAAATTATGCGAATGATTTTAAAAATAAATATCGTAATGTTGATGTTTTAATAATTGATGATATCCAGTTTCTAGTTGGGGCTGAGCGAACACAAACCGAATTTTTTCATACCTTTAATGCCTTGCATCAAGCCAACAAACAAATAATTATAAGTAGTGATAAAAGTCCGGATGATTTAAAGAAAATAGAAGAGCGACTTCGGAGTAGATTTATGTGGGGACTACCGGTTGATATATATCCACCTGATTTTGAACTAAGGTGTGAAATTATTAAAGCTAAAATTAAACACACCAGTATAGAAAATAAACTAAATAATGATGTTATCGAATATATTGCAAATTCGTGTGTTAATGATGTAAGGCATATTGAAGGAACAATTAACCGACTCCTTGCTTATACCGCGATGATGGTACCTGATGAAATCACCTTAGACTTTGCCATTGAAGGTTTAAAAGATTATGTTAATACCAACATTTTTGTTAATAACTCGATTGGTTCAATTCAAAAGGTTGTAGCGGATTACTTTGGAATATCAGTTGATGATCTTAAAAGTAAAAAAAGAAATAATACAATCGTTAAACCAAGACACATAGCTATGTACTTATGTCGCATGGAAACTGATGAAAACTTAGCAAAAATTGGTTTAGAATTTGGAGGCCGAGACCATTCAACAGTATCAACTGCCTTAGATAAAATGAAAGAAGATTTAAAGACGGATGAGAATTTAAATAAAATGTTGAAAGAGATAAAGGATAAGTTAAAATGATGTGGATAAAAATTTGATAAAAATGCCTAATTTTCAAGTAATATTTGGTAATAATAATTAACTTATAAACTTATCAACACTATAATAACAATAATTAATAAATAAAAAAGAAAGAAAGTGATAAAAAAATGAGTGAAATAAATTCGAATCTGTATTCAAAAATGATTAATTATACTAATAGTTCTAAATTACAAGATATATTTAATAAATTAAAAAATACCCAACAACAAAATGATACCAATATAGCCGTAATGCAAGAAACTTTAAAATTATTAAGTGAAGAATATTCAAGTCTAGAAAAAGAAAGAGATAAGATTGATAATAAAACTGATTTATTAAGAAAAGCCGAGCAAAATAAACAAAGAAAACAAGAACAAATAAATTTAAAATATAAGCCAATTATAACTGATGTCCGAATATTGTTTATTTGTATAGAATTACTATTATTTGTAACTATGAATCCATTGGCTTTAATAATATGTTTAGGATTACATTTAGGAACAGAAATAACAGCTTATGTTTTAAAAAAGAAAGAGTATCGTAACTTTTTAAAAGAATTAGAGGCTATTGCCGCGGAAGATCTCGAGGGACAGAAGAAAGAAAATGAAGGCAAAATGGCAAGCATTAATCAACAATATACTTACATAAAAGAATTAATGAATGGAAAAATTCAAGAACAAAAAGAAATAGAAAACTCTTTGAAACAGGCAAGTTATCATTTTGATGAAATGCAAAGAGTTATCGATAATTTTGAACAAGGTTTGGAAAAGCCAGTTAAATTGACGAAAAAAAAGTCAGAATAAAAAAAGAAAGAGAGTGAAGAAAAATGAAATGGAGTATTGAAAAGAATATATTATTAGATGCTTTAAATAATGTAACTAAAGCATTAACACAAAGAACAACTATTCCGGTTTTAAATGGGATTGTCTTTGAAATAAATGAAAAGGGAATTGACTTACTAGCTAGTGATAGTGAATTAACAATTAAAGTTCATATTGATGAAAAAGATGTTAAAAAAATCGAAGGCACAGGAAAAATTATTATTCAAAGTAAATTCTTTGTGGAAATGATTAAAAAGATGCCTACCGATGTTATTAACTTTGAGGTTGAAGATAACTTAAAAATTAAAATAACATCTCCTTATAACCAATATCGTTTAAATTGTTATAATCCAACTGATTATCCAAATATTAGTATTGAAAAAAATAATGATGTTATTAACTTATCTGCACCAATCTTAAAAGAAATAATTAATCAAACATCTTATGCTTTATCAAATCAAGAAGTAAGACCATTATTAACAGGTTTAAATTTGAAAATAAATGGCGATATTTTAGAATGTATTGCCACTGATTCTTATCGCTTAGCTAAGAAAAATTTACATTTAGCCACAATTGTTGAAAAGAGTGTTAATATTGTTATTCCTGGAAAAAGTATTATTGAACTTGAAAAAATCTTAAGTGATGATGAAGAAAATGTTGAAATATATGTTTTCAAAAATAAAATATTGTTTATTTATAAAAATATTTGTTTACAAAGTAATTTATTAGAAGGAACTTATCCCGAAACAAGTCATTTTATACCTGCTGATTTTGCATATATGATTAATCTTAATTTACAAGCTTTCTATGATGCTGTTGATAGAGCGGCATTACTAGCTGAAAATAAAGAAAAAAATATTATCAAGATGCATATTAAAGATAAAGAAATGATTATTTCATCAACCAGTAATGAACTAGGAAATGCCGAAGAAAAACTATCAATTGATAGTAATAATAAAGAAAGTATTGAAATATCATTTAGTTCAAAATATATGTTAGATGCCCTAAAAGTAATAAAAGAAGAAAATATTTTTTTACTACTTAATAGTGACGATAAACCAATTATTTTAAAACCGGTAACGGATGAATCATTAATTGAATTAATTTTACCAATTAAGACTTATTAACATATAACAAAATTAAGAGCTTAAAAAAAGTTCTTTTTTTTGTGCTTATTTCGACAAAATTTTCAAAGTAAATCATTATAATAGTTTCCTATCTTTAGGAGGTATTATGCATTATATTATTAATCAAAATACATTATTTATTCAAGAATTAGAAACTTTAGAAATTTATGAAAAGGATCAAAAATTTCTTTATCAAGGTAGTTTAAATAAAATACTAGATGAAAGTTGTAATTATTATGGTAGTAGTTTTCAAGGAAGGAAAAAAGCTACTAAATATTTAATTGGTATAACATCCAAGGCCCCAATTATTTTAAGTGAATACCAAAATTTATTTTTGTTTCCAATCTTTTCAAGTCGTAATAAAGTAAGTTTATGGTTTGTTTATAATAATATCTTAAGTTATCGGAAAAATGAGAGATTCGTAGATGTTACATTTAAAAATAATCAACAAATTACATTCTTAGTATCTTATAATATTTTTCATAATCAATTACTAAAATGTAGTTATCTTTATGCTATTGCTAATTTAAAGCAAAAAAGTCAGGAAAATCGCTAAATTTGCTTTAAATTAACCAAATAATATGATATAATTATTATGCATATAGGTATACACAAGTGCATAAAAAATCAAATATTGGACAAAAAAGAGGCTAAAAATGAAAATTAGCAAATTAAAACTTATTAATTTCCGAAATTATGAAACATTAAATTTAGAATTTGATGATGGCTTAAATATCATATATGGGGAAAATGGTAGTGGTAAATCAAATTTAGTTGAAGCTATTTATTTACTGGCATTAACTAAATCATTTCGTTTAATTAATGACAAACTTCTAATTAAAAAGGATTGTGATTTAACTACAGTTGAGGGAAAAGTCGTCAAAAAAAATGATAGTTCTAAATTTAAAGTAAGCATTACAACAGATGGCAAAAAAGTAGAAATTGATAATAACAAAATTAATAAAATAAGTGAATATGTCACAAAGATGCAAATTATCATTTTTTATCCTCGGGATACGGAACTTATTAATTCAGCTCCCGCGGAAAGAAGAAGAGTTCTGAATATTGAAATAAGTCAAATTTTTAAAGAATATATGATTTTACTTAGTAACTATAATAAAATTTTAAAACAACGAAATGCGTATTTAAAACAATTATATCTATATGGTAATGCTTCCAGGGAATATTTAGATATCTTAACTAGAAAATTAGTTGAATATGGCAAAAGAATTAATAAGTATCGGCAAGAATTTATTAACAATATTAATTTAAAAATTACTGATATTTATAAGAAAATATTTGAGTTAGGAGATTTAAAAATTGTTTATAAATCTAATTTTAATAAAACTGAAAAAGAACTATTAGATATATATCGGAAGTATTATAGTAAAGAGATGGCAGTTGGTAAAACTTTAATTGGTGTTCATCATGATGACTTTGAATTTACTTTAGATGGTAATAAGTTAAAAGAATGGGGGAGTCAAGGTCAAATGAAAAATGCCATATTATCTTTTAAAATTGCAGAAGTAGAGTTGATAAATGAAATTTTAAAGGAATATCCTATCTTGATTCTAGATGATTTATTTAGTGAACTCGATGCCAAAAAAATTCTTAATATTTTAAATCTTCTAGATAATCAAGTTCAAACATTTATAACAACTACGGAATTAAAGAGTATACCAAAAGAAATGCTACAAAAAAGTAAAATATTTGCTATTACTAATGGCATAGCTAAGGAGGAAAAGTATGAATAGTGAAACACATTATACGGATAGTGATATTCAAGTTTTAGAGGGCTTAGAAGCAGTTCGAAAAAGACCAGGGATGTATATTGGAACGACTGGCGAAAAAGGACTCCATCATTTAGTTTGGGAAATTGTTGATAATGCTGTTGATGAAGCTTTAGCTGGTTTTTGTGATGATATTGAGGTTATAGTTGATAAAGGTAATATAATTGAAGTAAGAGATGATGGGCGCGGTATGCCAACCGGAGTTAATGAAAAAACTGGGTTATCAACCATTGAAACAATATTTACGGTTCTTCATGCGGGAGGTAAATTTGGTGGCGAAGGTTACAAAGTTTCTGGTGGTCTTCATGGTGTTGGGGCAAGTGTTGTTAATGCCTTATCAGAATGGCTTGAAGTAACAGTTTATCGGGATAAAAAGGTATATTTTCAAAGATTTGAAAACGGTGGACATCCTAAAGAAGCCCTAAAAGTAATTGGCGAATGTGAAGAAAATAGAACTGGAACAACCGTTAGATTTAAAGCTGATCCCGAAGTATTTCAAGAAACAACAATTTATGATTACAATACTCTTTATAAAAGATTACAAGAAATATGTTATTTAAATAAAGGGTTAAGAATTAATCTTTATGATAAAAGAGAAGATGAAAAAAGCGATAGTTTCCTATATAATGGGGGAATTATTGAATATGTTCAAATGTTAAATAAAAATAAAACTCCTTTGCATGATGATATTGTTTATCTTGAAGGTATGGAAAATGGGATTCAAGTAGAGGTTGCTTGTCAATATAATGATGGTTATATTCCAACAATTTATTCTTACACTAACAATATTAATACTTATGAAGGTGGAACTCACGAAGATGGGGTTAAAAATGCCCTTACCAGAGTTATTAATAGTTATGCCAAGAATGCCAAAATATTAAAAGATGGTGATGCTCCTTTAACCGGGGATGATGTAAGAGAAGGTTTAACCATGATTATTTCTTGTAAGCATCCTGATCCCCAATTTGAAGGGCAAACCAAGACTAAGTTAGGAAATATTGAAGTAAGAAAAATAGCAAATGATATTTTTTCAAATGGATTTGAAAGATATTTACTAGAACATCCGGATATTGCTAGAATTATAATTGATAAATGTTTAACAGCATCCAGAGCTAGAATTGCAGCCAAAAAGGCTAGAGAAGCAACGAGAAGAAAAAGTGACTTAGATGTAGTTGCTTTCGGAGGAAAACTTGTTGATTGCCAAGAAAAGGATCCATCTACTTGTGAAATATTCCTAGTCGAAGGGGATAGTGCCGGTGGCTCTGCAATTAAAGGTCGAGATAGTATGCATCAAGCTATTTTACCTTTAAAAGGAAAAATTTTAAATGTGGAAAAAGCGAGAATTGATAGAGCATTAAGTAATGATGAAATTAGAACTATAATTACGGCTTTTGGAACCGGAATTGGTCAAGAATTTGATATTAGTAAACTAAGATATGACAAAATCATTATTATGACCGATGCCGATGTCGATGGGGACCACATTCGCGTACTATTATTAACTTTATTTTATCGATATTTTAGGCAAATTGTGGAACAAGGGCATGTTTATGCGGCCCAACCACCACTTTTCTGTATTAAACACGGTAAGACTATAAAATATGTGTTGGATGATGCCGAAAAGAACGAATATATTGCTAAATTACAAGAAAAAAATACTAACTATGTATTACTTCGAATGAAAGGTCTAGGAGAAATGGACCCTGAAGAATTAAATGAAACGACCATGGATATTAACAAACGAATTTTAAAAAGAATAACGGTTGACGATATTATTGAAGCTGATGCGGCATTCAGTAAATTAATGGGCGAAGAAGTTGAACCAAGAAGAAAATTTATTGAAGAAAAAGCCAAATATGCGACAAACTTAGATATATAGGAGGTCAATTATGGATGAAGAAAATAAACAAATAGAAGAAACAAATGAAGTTGAAGAAAGTCCAAAAGATCGATTAACTGCGAATAATATTGTTGATGAAATTGAAAATTCTTTTCTAAATTATTCAATGAGTGTTATTACATCAAGAGCTTTACCAGATTTGCGAGATGGTTTAAAACCTGTCCATCGAAGAATTTTATTCGATATGTTGGAAAATAATTTAACTCCTGATAAGCAACACCGAAAATCGGCAACGATTGTTGGGGACGTAATGGGTAAATATCACCCTCATGGCGACTCATCAATTTATGAAGCTATGGTTCGGATGGCTCAAGATTTTAACTATCGTTATATGTTAGTTGATGGTCATGGAAACTTTGGTAACATTGCCGGTTCTGCAGCTGCGGCTTATCGTTATACAGAAGCAAGACTTGCTAAATTATCTATGGAATTATTACGAGATATCAACAAAAACACCGTTGATTTTGATAATAACTATGATGATACCAGGAAAGAGCCCCAAGTATTACCTAGTAGATTCCCTAATGTATTAGTAAATGGTACTATGGGTATTGCCGTAGGGATGGCAACAAATATCCCACCTCATAATTTAGGTGAAGTTATTGATGGTTGTATTGCTGTTATTGATAATCCCGAAATAGATACCTTAGGCTTAATGCAAATAGTTAAAGGTCCAGATTTTCCAACCGGCGGTATTATTCTTGGTAATTCAGGTATTAAACAAGCTTATGAAACAGGACGGGGATCAATAACTATTCGTAGTAAAGCTACAATTGAAGAAAAAAATGGGCGGCAATATATAATTATTGATGAAGTTCCTTATGGCGTTAATGTAGACGAATTAAAACAAAAAGTTGCCGAATTAGTTCATAGTAAGGTACTTGAAGGTATTTCGGATTATCATACCGATTTAAAAAATGGCGTTAAAATTACCATTACTTTAAAAAGAGATGCCAATGCTCAAGTAGTTTTAAATAATTTATTTAAACATACAGCTTTTCAAAGCAATTTTGGAATTATCCTCTTAATGTTAGATCACGGGGTTCCAAAAACGCTTGGTTTAAAAGATATATTAACAAAATATGTTGATTATCAACGGGAAATAATTATTCGTCGGACCAAATTTGATTTAGATAAAGACGAAAAAAGAGTTCATATTTTAGAAGGATTAAAGATTGCTCTTGATCATATCGATGAGGTAATTAAAATCATTCGAGGAGCAATGGATGATGAAGAGGCCAAAGAAAAATTAATGGCCAATTTTGGCTTAAGCGATGCTCAAACATCAGCAATCTTAGAAATGCGTCTTAGAAGATTAACCGGCTTAGAAAGAGATAAGATTGAAAGTGAACTTGCTGAATTATTAAAAGAAATTGATGAATTACGCGCATTACTTGCTGATTCTAAGAAAATAGACGCGGTAATTAAAGATGAATTAACCGAAATTAAAGAAAAATATGGTGACGAAAGAAGAACAAAGATTGATTTAACAGCTATTGATTATATTGAAGATGAAAGTTTAATTCCAAATGAAGATGTTTTAGTTGTTTTAACTGATAAAGGTTATATTAAAAGAACAACTTCTGATACCTTTAAAGCACAAAGAAGAGGTGGAAAGGGTATCAAGGGTATGCAAACTAATGATGATGACTTTGTTAAAACAATGCTAAACTTATCAAGTCATGATTATGTGATGTTCTTTACAAATAAAGGTAAAGTATATCGGATTAAAGGTTATGAAATTCCAGAATTTAGTAGACAATCAAAAGGTTTACCAATAATTAATCTTTTACCACTTGAAAAAGATGAAATAATTAATTCAATTATTAAAGTAAATAGTGAAGAAGCATCCAAATATTTGTTGTTTGCAACTAGAAAAGGTATAGTAAAAAGAACTCCAGTTGAAGAATTTGAAAATATTCGAACCTCTGGTAAGAAATGTATAACCTTACATCCAAACGATGAGCTAATCGCGGTAACTAAAACTGAAGGAAACAATTTAGTTTTACTGGGATCTAATACCGGAAGAATGGTTAAATTTCCAGAATCCGAAATTAGAATAATGGGTAGAACCGCAAGTGGAGTAAAAGGAATTAATTTAGGAGATTCTGAATGTATTTGTTGCGAAATAGTTAATGAAGATGATACGATTTTGTTAATAACAGAAAAGGGATACGGAAAGCAAACAAAAGTTTGCAATTTTAGAGAAACAAAACGTGGAAGCAAAGGAGTAAAAGCTTTAAACTTAACTGAAAAGAACGGTTCGATAATAGATGCAAAAGTAAGTTATGAAAATAAAGATATTGTTATTATGACAGACTTTGGTATGACAATGCGGATGCCATTGAATCAAGTTAATACATTAAGTAGAAATGCTCAAGGTGTTAGATTAATTAATTTGAAAGATGGTCAAAAAGTTTCATCATTTAGTTTGGTAGATCATGAAGAAGAAACTGAAAGTGAAGAAAATGTTGAAATAGAACTAGATAAGTCATCAGCTACAAAACAATAAAATTTAGCAGAATGTTTCACGTGAAACATTCTGCTTTTATGTGAAAAATTGATAAACTCAATAATTATATAGAAAAAAGACATTACAAAACTTTTATTTACTAATTAAAAGTTAGAAAATTAAAATCAACACTTGGCCATTTATAAAATAAAAAAATCATCTGTCAAAGTGATGAAGGCTCTTGAAACTTTAAATCAAATGTAATACTTTGTGAAGTTAAAATAGATTTTTTATATCAGTAATTTCTATAACAATTTTCAAAATTATGATTTATTAGAAAAAAATATTTATAAATTGCAACACAATGTTTCACGTGAAACATTGTTATGAATAACGTATAAAATTAAACAATGAGTATTTAATCAGAATATATTTAATAACGAATGCTTGTTTATAATATAATATATTATAGTTTTTTAATGTTTCACGTGAAACATTAAAAAATTGTAAAGGCATATTAAATAACTTGTTATATCTTTAGACTACAATTTGTCCAACAATATTAACAATTTATTTACTTACGACAATAACACAAATGCCTCATAGAGTCGGATTATAACTAATTGATAATATTATAACTTTTAGAAAGAACAAATGTTTGTATAAATTTATGTTGCATTTATTATAATTGTTTGATATTATATGAAAGTGCAACAAATATATTGTAACCTGGTCAGAATCGGAAGATAGCAGCCACATCAATCCCTATTTGTGTGCACATTTTTTTGTTAAGGAGAAAAATTATGATAAATTATATGGATGAAGCTTTAAAACAAGCCAAAAAAGCTTATAAAAAGGATGAAATTCCGGTTGGATGTGTAATTGTAAAAGACAATAAAATTATTGCTAAAGGTCATAATAACAGAGAAAATAAGCATAATGTTTTAGGACATGCAGAGATAAATGCTTTATTAAAGGCTCAAAAAAAATTAAAAACGTGGAAATTAAATAATTGTGATTTATACGTAACTTTAAAACCGTGTTCAATGTGTGAGACAATTATTAAACAAGCAAGAATAAAAAATGTATATTATCTAGTTGAAAAGTTAGAATTTAAAAAAGAATATTATAAGACTAATATTGAAAAGTTAAATTATACAAGCAATTATAAAGAAATATTAGGCTCATTTTTTGCAAATAAACGGGACAAATAATAGTAATATATGATATAATTGAGATATAAAGTGGGAGGCACCAATGTACAAAGTTTTATACCGAAAGTATCGTCCAAATAACTTTAATGAAGTAGTTGGACAAGAGACAACAGTTCAAATATTAAAAAACTCTATTATAAATGAAAAAATATCTCATGCCTATATTTTTGCTGGTCCTAGAGGAACTGGTAAAACAAGTATGGCGCGGATTTTTGCTAAAGCAATTAATTGTCAAAATCCAAAAGATGGCGAGGCTTGTGGAGAATGCATAAATTGCCAAAACTTTAATAATAGTCCTGACATTATCGAAATAGATGCGGCTTCAAACAACGGAGTCGATGAAATAAGAGAACTTATAAATAATGTTAAACTTATGCCCACATCTTCCAAATACAAGGTTTATATTATTGATGAAGTGCATATGTTAAGTCAAAGCGCTTTTAATGCATTGCTTTTAACTTTAGAAGAACCCCCAAGCCATGTAATATTTATTTTAGCCACAACCAACATTGAAAGTGTTCCTATTACAATATTATCTCGGTGTCAAAAATACGAATTTTTTCGGATAAATGATTCACTTATAGCAAATCATTTAGAAAAAATATGTAAGACTGAAAATATAGAATATGATCGTGAAGGTTTACAAGAAATAACTAGCTTGGCTGATGGCGGCTTAAGAGATGCTTTAAGTATGTTAGACCAACTTTCAAAAGAAAAAACAAAAATCGATTTAAATTTTGTTATTAAAGAATTGGGATCAATTTCTTTGGTAAAAATTAAAGATTTAGTAAATAGTTTGGATGCTAATGACTTAGACAAAACATTAGCAATCATTGGAGATTTAAAGAAAACAAACTTAAACTATAAAATAGTAATTAAAAAAATAATTGAAATATTAAGTCAAAAAGCGGTGGATGTTTTACAAAATGGAAGTAGTAAATATTTAACATACTCTGAAATAAAACGCATAATATTAGAACTTAATGATTGTTTAAATAAAATAAATATAAATGTTAACCCGTATATTATTGTGCAAATGATTTTACTAGATAGCTTTTCTTTGCCAACAGGTCCAAATCCTGAACCAAAGCAAGAATCTAAAAAAGAGGCTAAAGAGGAAGTAAAGCCAACAGTTAGAGAAGAGAAGATACAACCAGAAACACCAAAAGAAGAAAAAGTAGCAACCAAATTAGATGTTTCTAATATAAAGAAAATTAGAGTTAATAATTGCTTTGTGGCCGCGGATAAAGATATATTAAATAAATTAAAGAATGATTGGTCCCAATTGTTAAACTTAGCCTCAGCGCCAATAAAAGGTTTAATATCAGATACAATGCCGGTTGCTGCTTCCAAAGAATTTGCAATAATTGCTTGCTCAGTACCGCATCAAGATCAAGAAATAAATGAAAATTTAGAAAAAATAGAAAATGAATTTCAATCTATTTTTAAAAAAAGTTATAAATTTATTGGCTTAACAGTTGCTGATTGGCAAAAAGAAAAAGAAGAATATATTGTAAAAATAAAAAGTGGATATAAATATGAATTACTTGATGAATCAAAATTAGATAATCAAACTGTGGATATGGAAAGAATTGCTAAAGATTTATTTAATAAAGAAAAAATAGAAATAAATTAAGGAGGAAAAGATTATGAATATGCAAAGTCTTATGCAACAAGCACAAAGATTGCAAAGGGAAATTACTAAAAAGAAAGAAGAAATTGACCAAGAAATATTTCTCGGGAAATATGAATGGGTTGAATTAAGCTTTAATGGCAAAAAGGAATTACAAAGTTTTAAAATAACTAAAGAAGGTCCAATTAATGACGACGATAAGGAAATGTTAGAAGATATGATTTTACTTGCTATTAAAGATTCTTTCAAAAAAATTGATGAAGAAACAGAAAAAAAGTTGGGCCAATATTCTTCAATGGGTGGATTAATGTAAAATGGAAAACCATAATGTTTATCCCAAGCCCTTGCAAGATTTAATAACTTTTTTTAAAAAACTTCCTGGCATTGGTGAAAAAAATGCTGAAAGAATGGCTTTAGCGACTATAGATTTAGATGAAGAAGATTTACAAAGAACCAAAGATACTTTAGCCGATTTAAAAGAAAGCTTAAAATATTGTTCAGAATGTGGCCATCTTACAACAGATGATGTATGTCCTATTTGTGTCAATAAAGATCGGGACCATAATGTTATCTGTGTTGTAGAAGATGTTAAAAGTGTTTTTAAATTTGAAAATGTTGGTAACTATACGGGTGTTTATCATGTACTTCATGGCTTAATTTCACCAATTGAAAATATAGGACCTGAAAATATTAATCTAGCATCTTTAGTAAATAGAGTTGAAAAATTAAAAAATCCGGAATTAATTTTAGCTTTAAAATCAACGGTTGAAGGAGAAACAACAACTTTGTATATTAAAAAGATTTTTGAAAAAAAGAAAATAACTATTTCCAGGCTTTCATATGGTATCCCAATGGGGGCGGAAATTGATTATTTAGATATCATAACTTTAGATAAAGCTCTAGAGGATCGTAAAAAAATATCGGAAGAATAAATTTTAGATTTGGACCATATACTTAAGTGAGGCAAGAGATATGGCAAAAGTTGGGGCAGTACTTATAACAATTTTAAAACGAGTAGTTTTGGCATTTTGTTTTATTTATGGATTCGATTTTATTGCCACCGGATTAAATATTTTTATTCCCCTTAATGTCGTGACAATATTATTGGTATCGGTGTTAGGCTTACCAGGATTATTGGCTTTGATGGGAGTTTATTTTATTTTAGTATAGGAGGTAGGAGTGAACGCAGTTGAGAAGTTAGATAATTTAGTAAAGTTATATCATGAGGAAAGGCTCGCTCATGTTTATTTGCTTGAAACAAATAATATTTCTCTGGCGTTTAAAGACCTAATAACCACAATAAAAAAAATAAATTGTCCTAATGAGTATGCTGAAAAATGCGATAAATGTAATATTTGTAATTTAATTAATCAAGAAGCTTTACCATCTTTAATCATTGTTAATGCGGATGGTAATAATATTAAGAAAGAACAAGTTTTAGATTTAAAGAGAAGATTTAGTTTTAAACCAATTTATACACCCAACAATATTTATATAATTAATAATGCTGAAAAATTAAATGGAGCATCCGCGAATACAATGTTAAAATTTATCGAAGAACCAGGTGAGAACATTATTGGTTTTTTATTAACTACGAATTTAAATAATGTGATTCCAACAATCAAAAGTCGTTGTGAAATATGTTCTTTAATATATAATATTGAAGAAAATAAAGAAGATAATCCTTATTATGCTGTAGCATTAGAATATATTAAAGCAATAGAACTAGCAAAAGATGATAAAATTATGTATAATAGAAACATAATTTTAAATAAGTATTCAGAACGAAATGATATTGAAGCAATATTTAAAGAAATACTAAATATTTATTTAAGATTATCTGTTTTGCAGGACGAAGAGTTAAATTTAAAGCTTGATAGTTTGGCAATTAATAAACGGATAAACTTATTGATTACTTTTTTGGAAGATATTGCAACGAATGCCAATGTAGAATTACTTATGGATAAATTTATTATAGAATTGAGTGATAGCAAAAATGAAAGTATATAGTGTATTATTTAGTGATAGTGGCAAAGCTTATAATTTTAAAACTGAAGAAGAATTTTCCAAAGGCGATTATGTAATCGTCGAAACTGAAAATGGACTTCAATATGGTAAAATATATTGTGAAGCTAATATAAAAGCCAGTGAAATTTTTAAAGATATTGTTCGAAAGGCAACTGACGAAGATTACAATAAGTATTTAGAAAATTTAAAAGATGCGGATGAAGCACGAAAAAAATGTATTGAATTAGTTAAATATTTAGGTTTAGATATGAATGTTCTAAGTGCGAGATACTCTTTTGATCGGACCCAATTATTATTTGATTTCACCGCTGATGAAAGAGTGGATTTTAGAGAACTTGCCAAAAAACTCGCGGGAATTTATCATACGCGTATCGAATTACACCAAATTGGAGCTCGCGATAAAGCCAAAAAAATCGGAGGTGTTGGTGTCTGTGGCGAACCATTATGTTGTAAAAGGTTCTTGGCTAAAATGGACGCTGTGTCAATGACTATGGCCAAAAATCAAAATTTAGCTTTAAACCCTAGCAAAATAAATGGTTGTTGTGGTAGACTGATGTGTTGTCTTGCTTATGAAGAAGAAGCTTACGAAGAAAATAATAAAAACATGCCTCAAATAGGGAAGAAAATAACTACACCAAAAGGGGAAGGACAAGTAATTAGCACTAACATTTTGGAAAGAAAATATAAAGTATTAATTGATGGCAACAAAGAGGAATTTTATGCCGACCAAGATTGAAAAAAACTATCTGTTTGATTATCCAAATCTTTATATTTATCAAAAGCCAGATGGTTTTAAATTTTCGCTTGATTCGATTTTGCTTGCAGAATTTGTTAAAGTAAAAAACAATCAGGAAATACTAGATATGTGTACAGGCAATGCACCTATACCTTTAATTTTATCTAGCAAAACTAAAAATAAAATCACCGGATTTGAAATTCAAAAAGAAATATACCAGTTAGCTGAAAAATCGGTGGAAGAAAATCATTTAGAAGGTCAAATAACAATTATAAATAATGACGTTAAAGAACTTTGTAAATTATTTCCCGGGAAATATTTTGATGTTATAACTTGTAATCCACCATACTTTAAATATAATGATAATAGTAAGGAAAATAATAAAAATGCTTTAAAGACTATTGCCCGTCATGAAATAAAAATTAATCTTGATGCTATATTTGAAATAGTTTCTAAG
Organism: uncultured Bacilli bacterium; assembly: GCA_947627895.1. Classification (GTDB taxonomy): domain Bacteria; phylum Bacillota_I; class Bacilli_A; order RF39; family UBA660; genus Onthocola_B. Next base: position 12,397 of record CANQXV010000008.1, on the reverse strand, counting down.
GTAATGAAAGATAATGGTTCATTTTATTTAGTACATCGTCTGAATCGTCTTGATGATATTATTTTAGCCGCGGATAAATATAAAATTAAATTAAAAGAATTACAGATAATATGTACAAAAGATGCGGAACCTAAAATGGTTTTAATGCGGTTTCAAAAGCATGGTTCTAGAAATATAAAAGTACATAAAATAATTAATGTTGATAATTTAGTAACTTATCAAAATATTTTTAAAAGAGGTGCAAAATGAAATTAATCGTTGGTTTAGGTAATCCCGAAAAAAGCTATGATAATACTCGCCATAATGTAGGTTTTAGAGTAGTTGATAATTTCTTAGGTAGTGTTTCTTGGCAAGAAAAGTTCCATGGATTAGTATATAAAACGAACATAAATAATGAAACAGTTTGCTTTTTAAAACCCACAACTTACATGAATTTATCTGGACAAGCCGTTCGAGAAATTGTTGATTATTACAATATAGATGTTCAAGATATTCTTATAATTCAAGATGATTTAGATGAACCTTTTGGTGAATACAAATTAAAGATGCGTAGTGGTCATGGAGGACATAATGGCATAAAATCCATAATTAATATGCTAGGAACAGATGCTTTTCCACGTCTTAAAATAGGAATTGGAAGTGTTCAAAAGGATGAAGTTATTGATTATGTTTTAGGAAAATTTAGTAAGGATGAACAAAAAGCATTAGATAGTATGAGTGATACGTTTAATGAAATAATTGATTCTTTTATAAAAAATGGTATTGAAAGGACAATGAATATTTATAATACTAAATAGAGGTTAAAAATGAATTTTTTAGATCAGATATTTACTTATAATGCTAACAGTGAATTATCAGGATTAACCGAAGAATTATGTGCAATTTATATTACTAAATTATACAAAAATAATTCTGATAATGTTTTAGTGGTAACCAATACTTTATATGAAGCTAATAATTTATTTAATGCTTTAGCAACATATACCGATAATGTATTGCTTTTTCCCATGGATGATTTTTTATCTTCGATGATTGTTGCCGAAAGCCCTGATTTAAAATATAAAAGATTAGAGACCTTAAGTAAATTAAAAGAAAAGAAAAAATATATTATTGTTACTAACTTGATGGGATATTTAAAATTCTTACCATCTTTAGCCAGTGTTGATACTATAAATATTGAGGTAGGCCAAGAACTAAAACGGGATACTTTAAAAGAATATCTAGATTCTTTTGGTTATCACATAGATTCTTTAGTAACGCAAACGGGGGAATTTTCCCTTCGAGGATTTATTGTTGATGTTTTCCCAATTAATGAAGAGCATCCTTATAGAGTAGAATTTGATGGAAATACTGTTGATTCTATTAGAAGCTTTGATGAAGATAGTCAAAGATCCCTAGTTGAATGCTCGAAAATTGCAATAAAACCAGTTGATGAAGTGGTAAGTGGAGATGTAAGTTCGATCTTTGATTATGCCTTAAATCCTAAAGTTGTATATATTGATTATCAACAAATAAAAGTCGCTTATGAAAAACTGCAAGAAGATATTTTAGCTTATCAAGTAAATACCACTAATAAAACTAAATTAATGTATAATTGGGAAGATATTTTTCCAAATTTTACCATTTATCTTAATAAATTTGGCACTAATAAAAATAATTATAAAGCTAGGACGATTGCTAATTATAATTTAGATTTTAATAAATTAAAGGAAGACTGGGAAAAGTATCAAAAAGAAGGAAAAGAAGTTTATTTTTGCTTACCTAGTAAAAGTCAAAAAGAAAAATTATGGGAATATATTCCCAGAGCTCAAATATTACCTATAGAAATTAATCACGGCTTTATAATTGATAAGTATGTAGTAGTTGGCGCTCGTGATATTGAAGAAGAACATACCAAAAAGATAAATTATAAAAATAATTATCGAATTGGAAAAAAAATAAAAAGTTTCGACCAATTAAATCCGGGGGACTATATTGTTCACTTGGCTCATGGTATCGGCATCTATCAAGGAATAAAAACTTTAACAGTTCGGGGATGTGAAAAAGACTTTATTGAAATTGCTTACGCGGGAACGGACAAAATTTATGTTCCTGTCGAAAAAATATCAACAATTTATAAGTATTCTGATAAAGATGGAACTGTACCAAAAATCAACAAACTGGGAAGTCTAAATTGGAATAAAACTAAAAAATATATTGAAAGTAAAATTAAAGATATATCCGCGGATTTATTAAAACTTTATAAAGCAAGAATTAGTATTGTTGGTGAAAAATATTTAGATTATCCGGAAGAAGAGACATTTGCCCACAGTTTTCAATATGAACTTACAAAAGACCAAGAAAAAACAATTAAAGAAATAAATAATGATTTGAAGAAAAGCAATCCCATGGATCGCTTATTATGTGGTGATGTGGGTTTTGGTAAAACTGAAGTTGCGATGCGGGCTATTTTTAAAACTATTCTTAATAATCATCAAGTTATGTATTTATGTCCCACGACAATTCTATCTAAACAACAATATTTAGTAGCCCAAGAAAGATTTAAAGATTGGCCTATTGAAATAGCACTTTTAAATCGCCATGTAACCGGAGCAAAAGTCAAAAAAATTCTTGCTGATTTAGAAAGTGGCAAAATTGATTTAATAATTGGAACGCATCGGCTTTTAAGTGATGACGTTAAATTTAAAAAATTAGGTTTATTAGTCGTAGATGAAGAACAACGATTTGGGGTTACCCATAAAGAAAAAATAAAAAAATATAAAAACGATGTTAATGTTTTAACTTTAAGTGCGACCCCAATTCCTAGAACTTTAAAAATGGCAATGTCGGGTTTAAGAGATCTTTCCATAATTGATACAGCACCAGTGAATAGATATCCTGTTCAAACTTATGTGGTGTTGGAAGATGATTTAATAATTCGCGATGCTATTTATAAAGAACTGTCACGAGGAGGACAAGTTTTTATTCTCTATAATTATGTTGAAACCATTGAAAAATATTATTATCATATTCAGGAATTAGTGCCAGAAGCTAGAATTACTTTTGCTCATGGTCAAATGGAAAAGAATAGACTTGATGATATAATGACGGATTTCATTGACCAAAAATACGATATCTTAATTTGCACAACAATTATCGAAAGTGGTATTGATATCCCTAATGTTAATACTTTAATTGTTCATGATGCCGACCGCTTTGGCTTAAGTCAACTATACCAAATAAGAGGTCGCGTGGGCCGAAGTAATAGAATTGCTTATGCTTATCTTTTATATGCTAAAAATAAAGTTTTAAATGAAATCGCGGTTAAAAGATTAGAAACCATTAAAGACTTTACCGAACTAGGAAGCGGATATCGGATTGCCATGCGTGATTTAAGTATTCGGGGTGCTGGCGATATTTTTGGTTCATCACAAGCGGGATTTGTTGATAGTGTAGGTATTTCTTTATACATGAAAATGATTGAAGACGAAATGAAAAGGCAACAAGGAATTGAGGTAGCAGAAGAAGATGAATCTGTCAGTGCTTTAATTAATGTTGCAACGCACATTAGTGATGACTATGTTAAAGATGAAGATGTAAAAATCGAAATCCATCAAAAAATTAATGAAATTGATTCTTATGAAAAATTACAAGAAATAAAACATGAATTAGAAGATCGTTTTGGTAAAATTAATGATGATATTTTAGTTTATATGTATGAAGAATGGTTTGAAAAAATTGTGGCTAAAAATCATATAACTCGCGTTAATCAAACCGAAAGAATGGTGGAAATCGAGTTACCACCGGAATTATCTAGTACAATCAAAGGTGATAAACTTTTGCTCGAAGCCTTATCGCTTACGAGGAATTTTAATATAAAATATCAAAATAAACGTATAATTATTCAACTATTTATTAAGAATTTAGATAAACATTTTATTTTCTATATTGTTGATTTATTAGAAAAAGTTTTATAAAAGTATTTAGTTAACTCTTTGCTAATTACTTTTTTAAATTTTTTTAAAATGTATAAATTTAAAATTATTTTCCAAACTATAAAAAGAGGAATTGGAGTGAAGTACTTGAAAGCGACAGGTGTAACGAGAAAAATAGATGAATTGGGAAGAATTGTTATTCCCAAGGAGATAAGACGAAATCTAAGTATCAGAGATGGTGAAAATTTAGAAATTTTTATTGATGAAGACGCTATTCTTTTAAAAAAATATAATCAAATGCATAATTTTTTAGAACTTGGTAATAAGTTAATAAATATTATTACTTCATTAGTAGACGTGGAAGTAATCCTGACAGATCGGGAAAAAATTGTAGCCACTAGTACGAAGTATCAAGAATTAATTAATACGAAAATTAATCAAAAATTAATTAATTTAATTGATGAAAGGGAAACCTATATTAGTGAGACTAGTGAGACTATGCAATTAGAGACAAAAACAATTGAAGGATTTTTAACAATGGTACCGATTGTATCATCGCTTGATTCTCTAGGTTTAGTAATAGTTATTTCTAATAAGAAAAGCGATAACAAACTATTAACCAAACTAATTGCCAAAATTTTAGCGGATAAAGTTGATATTTATTGAATTTGAGTTTCCGTAAAAAATAAAAGTTAGAATAATGTTGATAATTAATTCTAACTTTTTTGTTTAAAATAGGTGTAAAACCCTTCATAATTTGGTAAAATTTAATTAACAAAAATAATTTAACAAAAACAAATTAATGGAGGTGTTTTACATGAATTATTTTACTACAATAACGAACGAAATGAAACGGGAAAGTGTCAATTTTTCTAAAAAAATGTCAAAAGGATTATCAAAACCAAATAAAAAGTTCCTCGGAGATATGATTTATGGCATAAGTGCAAGTAAAGATATAAAAATATCTTTAATAGCAAAACAATTGCATGAAAGCATAAAACTAGATAATACAATAGAAAGACTATGTTTACATTTGAATAACTTTGAAGATAAGAAAAAAGTAAATGAAAATTATTATAAATATGTAAGAACAATGGTACCAGAATACCCAATAGGAATATTTGATGATAGTGATATAACGAAAGTATATGGAAAAAAGTTTGAAGATTTGGATTTAGTTAAGGATGCAAGTGATCCCAAAGAAAGTTATAAACCAGGATATCATATGTGCAATGCGGTAGTATTAACTAAAAATATGAAACAACCAACACCAGTATATAGCAAAATATATTCAAGTAAAAGTAATGATTTTGAAAGTGCTAATACGGAAACATATAAAAGTATAGAAGCCTTTAGAGAATGTGTAGGAAGAAAAAGCCTAATGGTGTTTGATCGTGGTTATGATGATAATAAATTATTTAAATATGTACTATCAGGTGGAGACGATTTGTTAGTAAGGCTAAAGAAAAACAGAACATTTTTGTTTAAAGGAAAGAAGAAAAAAATAGAAGAATCATACAATAGTCATAAAGGTAAAATCAAAATGAACTTGAAATTTGAAGGAATAGAAAAAGAAGTATTTGTATCATATACAAGAGCAATACTCCCAAGTGATAGTCAAGAATATACATTAATATATGTTTATGGCTTAAGTGAAAAAGAAAAGTTTATTTTATTAACAAATAAAGAGATAAAAGAAGCAAATGATGCAATAAAGTTAGTAAGAACATATTTAGATAGATGGAGAATAGAAACATACCATAGGTCAATAAAAGATGAGTATAATTATGAAGATATACGAGTAAGGAGTTTAAAAGCAATAAATAATTTAACCTATATATTTAATTTAGTAATAGGACATATAATAAGTTTAATAGAAGCAATGGATAGGAAATTATTAAGTATAAAAATAATAGAGGAAAGTAAATCACTAAGACAAACAGTAGGAGTATGGATAAGCCAGTTTGCCCGAGGGATAAATACAATGTTAGTGCGATCGGTGGTGGGAATAAAAGAATTTTTTAAAGAATCAAAAAAGAGAATAGATAATGAAATAATAATAGCCCAATTAAGTTTACAAATATAGGCAAAAATAAAATGTAAATAGAATATATAAAAATTAATGAAAAAATTAATTGTGTTTTTAAGTGAAATAATTTTAATAAAAATAGAATATTATTAGACATGTAAACTAAAAATCGTCATAATATATCTAAAATTTTATAAAATACGGAAACTCAAATTATTGAAATATTAACTTTTTTTTGTTAAAATGTTACTAAATTGATGAGGAACAAGCAGGTACCTAGGGGATTATTTAAGAGAATTTCTTAATTGGTGCAAGAGAAATATAGGAAACTAGGGAGTATGGGTTTGGGAGTCAAATCGTATAAATTCGCGTTAAGAGTTAAAGTTGCATGAATAGTCATGAATTAAGGTGGTACCGCGGGAGAACCCGTCCTTAGTTTATGACTTTTTCTTATTTAGGGAGGAAATTAAATGAAAGAAAAATATTATATTAGTACAGCTATTGCCTATACCTCTGGGAAACCTCATATTGGCAATACTTATGAAATTGTTTTAGCCGATGCCATTGCTCGGTTTAAAAGATTGCAAGGCTATGATGTTTATTTACAAACCGGAACTGATGAACATGGTGAAAAAATTGAGTTAAAAGCTAAAGAGACCGGGATTACACCTCAAGAATATGTTGATAAAGTGGCTGGTGAAATAAAAGACATTTGGGATATTATGAATACCAGTTATGATAGATTTGTTCGGACAACGGATAAAAAGCATGAAGAGGTAGTACAACATATTTTTAAATATATGTTTGATAAAGGAGACATTTATAAGGGTGAATATAAAGGCTTATATTGTACGCCTTGTGAATCTTTTTGGACGGAATCGCAACTTGTAGATGGTAAGTGTCCTGATTGTGGCAGAGAAGTTCAGGAAAAGCAAGAAGAAGCTTACTTCTTTAAACTTTCTAAATATCAAAAACAATTAGAGGATTACATTGAATCCCATCCGGAATTTATTGAACCAGCGGCGCGAAAAAATGAAATGATTAATAATTTTATTAAGCCAGGGCTGCAAGATTTATGTGTTTCCAGAACCTCTTTTTCATGGGGTATTCCGGTTGATTTTGATCCAAAACATGTAGTCTATGTTTGGCTTGATGCTTTAACTAACTACATTACCAACATTGGTTATGATGTTAATAATTCGACTGAAGAATTTAAGTATAAATGGCCAGCAGACCTTCATTTAATTGGCAAAGATATTATTCGTTTTCATACGATTTATTGGCCATGTTTCTTGATGAGTTTGGATTTACCTCTTCCCAAGAAAGTATTTGGCCACCCTTGGTTAATTATGAATGATGGCAAAATGAGTAAATCTAAGGGAAATATTGTTTATGCTGATGATTTAGTAAATGAATTTGGTGTTGATGCTTTAAGATATTATTTTCTTCACGAAATTCCTTTTGCCGCCGATGGTGTTTTTTCAAGAGATTTATTAATTGAACGCATTAATAGCGATTTAGTTAATATCTTAGGAAATTTAGTTAACAGGACTATCAGCATGAATGCGAAATACTTTGATGGTGTAATTCAAAAACCAACAGAAAAAGATGCAATTGATGACGATTTAATAAAAAGTGCTTTAGAACTAAATACGAAAGTCAGTGCTAAAATGGATGAATTAAAAATTGGCGAAGCGCTTCAAGAAATATTTAATGTTTTAAGAAAATGTAATAAATATATTGATGATACAATGCCTTGGTCTTTAGCCAAAGATGAAAGTAAAAAAGCAAGACTAGGGACCGTTTTAACTAATCTTTTAGAAAGTATTCGGATTTGTGCTGTTTATCTTCAAGCCTTTTTACCAGATACCGCCGAAAAAATATTCACTGAATTAAATACGGATGCCACCGATATTGCTTCAACAACCTCATTTGGTGAAGGCTTAAAATATGGTGAAAAATTAAATGGAGCCATTCATTTATTTGAAAGAATCGATGTGAAAGAATAATGTTTACAGATACTCATTGTCATCTTTATTCAGAATATTTTGATAATCAAGATGAAATTAGAGATGCCGCCCTTTTAAATGGTATAAATAGAGTCATAAATAATGGCTGTGATCAAAAGTCTAATGCTGAAATATTAGCACTTTTACCAAAATATGATTATATGTATGGTGCCATTGGCATTCATCCTGAACAAGTTCATAATTATAAAATGGAAGATATCGCTTATGTTGCTGAACACCTAAAAGACTCAAAAGTTGTTGCTCTAGGAGAAATAGGTTTAGATTATCATTATGAAAAAGAATCCCGGGCGGAACAAATAAAACTTTTGGAAACGCAACTTGAAATAGCTGAAAAAGAGAATGTCCCCGTTGTTATTCATTCAAGAGAGGCAACAGATGATGTTATGACTTGTTTAAAAAAATATAAAGTACGAGGAGTAATTCATTCTTTTTCAGGCTCTTTAGAAGAAGCGCAAGAATATATTAAAATGGGCTTTTTGCTAGGAATAAACGGAGTAATTACTTTTAAAAATTCTAATATTAAAGATGTATTTAAGAAAATAGATTTAGAACACATTATTCTAGAAACTGATGCTCCATATTTAACGCCACACCCTAATCGGGGCAAAAGAAATGAACCAAAATATGTTAAAGATATTGCCGAGTTTGTGGCTAATTTAAAGGGTGTATCTTTAGAGACATTAGCTGAAATTACAAATGAAAACATTAAAAGAGTATTTAATATCTAGGAGGTCTTATGAAAAAAGAAACATTTCGGGTTTTAGGTAGACCAGAGGTCTTAATTGAACAAGTAACCCAACAGGATTTTACGCAGGAAGAAGTAAGATATCGCAATAATGCTTATGGAGCAGCAATTTATCTTCAAAATTCTAGAAACCGAATTGCTAATCATTTAGAAGATGCTAGAGCAGACTTTAGGGATGTAATTCCAGGAGTAATATTTAATGCCATTGCTAAAAGTAGCTTAGTAAAAAAAGAAGATACAAATACCGCATCTTTGGAAGAAGAAAGCCTTGCATATGGTCAAAATGAAATTTTAAAAGATATGGTTTATGTCCGAATTTATTTTGAGGTTCTTGATAACAATGACCATGTTTATTTTCGACCTGAAACTAGTTCTTTCTTTGTTAATATTAACGATTTTTATGAAGAGTTAAATAAAGCCCATTTTATTATTCAAGCCCCACCTGAAATTACTCAAGGTTTTGTTCGAGGTGATTTCTCACCATTAATTAAAGCAAGTGTTATAAGCGGCGGATTAGATTTAACTTTAAAAGGCCAAAGTTTAGTTAAAAGCAATACTAGAAAATAAAAAAATGGACATAAAACTTGTCCTTTTTTCATACTTTTTATTAAGATACCAATTATTTCCAAAGGTGGGGAGATTTTTTGACAATCACCGCCCGGAATGGTATAATTAAATTGTTCCTATAAGGAGGAAATATGAAAAAATTAATCAATTATACAATTCGATTAATATTGGTTATTTTAATAGTATTAGTAGCTAATACTAGTGCAAATATTTATGAAACAAAAATAGAAAATAGTAATGTTAATAAAACAATAAATTTATCTACCATGGCTTTAAAAGTTATTGAAGTTACTCAAGCTGACAAGTTTTTTGCTAAAGATACTTTCACAGGTGATTTAACGGGGTATGCTTATAATTGCCCTTTATGTGGTGGAACTCTTGGTTGTATGCCAAGTTATAATGTTAAAAATGGAACTTTAACGTATCCGGATCCGGAATATGGAACAGTTCGGATAGTTGCCTCATCTAAGAACTTACCATGTGGTTCAATTGTTAGATTTAATAGTGATAGAGTTGCTGAAGGCGAAACATTTGCTATTGTTCTTGACCGGGGAGTTGTTGGTAATGCCTTAGACTTGCTTGTTCCATCTGAAGAATATGCATCTGATTATATAGGTCGTAGTAGTATTACTTATGATGTTTTAAGAAGTGGCTGGAATGAAGGCTAAAAAAAGCTTAGGCCAAAACTTTTTAATCGATGAAAATATAATAAATACTATAGCCGACGAAGTCGCGGCTTTTTCTAATGATTTAATAATTGAAATTGGGCCTGGGCAAGGAGCGTTGACGGCACACCTTGTAACAAAGAAAAGTTTCTTTATTGCCTATGAATTAGATACGGATTTAATTCCTTTTTTGCGTAAATTTGAAGGAGAAAAGCAAATTATTAAGCATCAAGATTTTTTAACCGCGGATGTAATCTCCGATATAAAAGACATTGAATATGAGAATTTCTACATTGTTGGTAATTTGCCATATTATATTACGACTCCAATACTAGAGAGAATTATTGATTTAAATTTAGATTTTACGAAAATGGTGATCATGGTTCAAAAAGAGGTTGCCGAAAGATTTATGGCGCATCCGGGCACTAAAGATTATGGTTATTTTTCATGCCTTTTACAATATTATTTTAATATCCAAAAAGTTTGTGATGTATCCAAGAATGCTTTTCGCCCCATACCCAAAGTTGAAAGTATGGTTATTGCCTTAAGTATCAGAAAAGATAGACCTAAAGTTAATATCGAAGAATACCAAGAATTTTTAAAAGGTATTTTTCGCCAAAAACGCAAGACTTTAAAAAATAATATTGATGTTTCTCTTTGGTCAAAAGTAGTACCTGTTTTAAAGAGTCATAATCTTCCTGAAAGTATTCGCGCGGAAGAAATATCTGAAGACATTTTAATCGAAATATTTAGAAATATAAAGCAATAAAGGAATTTAGAAAAAATGAAAGTAAGTATTATTGTCCCGGTGTATAATTCAGAAAAATATTTAAAGGATTGTTTAGATTCTTTAGTTAATCAAACTTTACAAGAAATAGAAATAATTGCTATTGATGATGCATCTAGTGATAAGAGTTTAGAAATATTAAAAGAATATGAAATGCGATATCCCAATAAAATTAGAGTTTATACTAATTTTAAAAATTTAGGCCAGGGGGCCACTAGAAATAAAGGAATTAAACTTGCAACAGGAGAATATATTGGTTTTTTAGATAGTGATGACTATGTAAATTTTAATATGTATGCCAAAATGTATGATGCCGCGAAAATAAATGCTAATCCTGAGATTATAACAACAGGCTTAGTTTTTGCCAAAAATAATGATTATTTAATTAATAATTTTAAGGATATAGCCCAAACGAAGGGAAGAATTTTTAATGTTTTAGATAATCCTAGGGCAATATTAGATGAATCACCTTCTGTCTGTAATAAATTATTTAGAAGTGATTTGGTAAAAAATGCTCCATTTATCGAAGGGAAAATGTGGGAAGATGTCGCTTTTACTTATGCTAAAATATTTAAAGCTAATAGAATATTAGAATTTAATGATGCCGATTATTTTTATCGCCGTAGAGAAAATGAAGGTGTATCTTCTCAAAATAATCAATTTAATAATCATTTATTTGATATTTTTGATGTTTGTGATTATTTAGAAAAAGAGCTAAAAGAAACGAAGGTGTATGAACAATATGAATACTATATAAGATTTATTCAGTTAGCCTACTCATTATATCGAGTAACAGAAATTTTTTCATGGAATATAGATGAAGAACCAAAACAAGAATTAATTGCAAAAATGTGCAAATTAATTGTCGAAAAATATGGTGATTGGCGAGTTTATCCGCCCGAACTTTTATCGAGTAAAATTGGAATAATAGAACTTGAAAGATTAAATGAATACTTAAAAAAGTCAAAACAAGTATAAAAAATATATTTATAAAAGTTATGTTTGGCACTTAATTAAGTGCTTTTTTAGTCTTTAATTGCATATGTTTTATTGGTGAACTAGATATGGAAATTACAAAAGGCGATTTAGTAACACGAACTAGTTATAACAATGATATGGTTTTTAAAGTTGTTAATATTAAAAATGGAATATTTTATTTAAAAGGTGTTGAAGAAAGATTATATGCTGATAGTCCTTTGGAAGATTTAAATATTTATAATCCCGATGAAAACAAGGAAGAAGAGTTTGATGTGGAATTAAAGCCCAAAGCATCTGACCGCGCTGATGATTACTTTTATTTACCTGCAAAAATTCTTCATATAGATACTGACAATCAATTAAGTAACAAGCCAACAAACCCTTATAAAATAAGGGAAAACTCAAAATTTAATAATCATAAAAAATCTCAAAAAGAGCAAAAAATAAGCAATTTTTCATAAAAGTTCTGCACTTAATATAGGGGGCAGACACACCATTAAGTAACTAAAAATGATATATATTTTAATCAACGATACATAACAGGAATTGAATAAACATTCAGTTCTTTTTTTTGCCATACATAGTCATCCTTATTATATATAAGAGTGGCTAGAGTTTAGAAAGAAAGGAGGCAAGAAATGTCTAATTGCAAAGTTATTGCAGTAGCAAATCAAAAAGGTGG